>JAQYWP010000007.1 GCA_029379285.1 Rhizonema sp. PD38 | reverse complement strand
AGACAGTGCCAATCTACAGGGGGCACACCTAGACAGTGCCAATCTACAGGGGGCACACCTAGACAGTGCCAATCTACAGGGGGCGCAATATACAGATAAAAGTACTACTAGACAGACGTGTCTGTTGATTTCCTATGAATATCCCTGTCCCACCACATTCCCCCCTAATTTTGACGCGATCGCCGCAGGTATGAAGCTAATCAAGTGATTAAGCTGATCGCTCCATCACCCACCTTACCGCCTTTTCTCTCCCGTCGGAGTCTTCAACTAGCGCGGCGTAAGTGGGGGTTTTTGGTGGTAGTGCGGCAGATAATTTGAGGTATTGTGAAGTAGGTGAATCTCTGGGAACCATCGTTTACGGAGTTTCATTTGGTATAAGTAAGAGGGGCGGACGCCAATCACAGCCCCTCTCACGTTGTTTTTTAACTAACCCAATGTTACCAATTCCTACTCAAACGGGTGCAACTGCGATCGCACCCACTCAAAAAATGGCTGATGTTTCCGGTACTGCCCAACTCGTTGCCCTCTGGCTGCACGGCAAGTCTAAAGCTTCTCAACGCTCCTATGAATCAGATATCCGGTGCTTTGTAGCATTCCTGCTCAGTGAAAAGCCCGATCAGGTTCGGTTGAATGACATTGACCTGCGGACTGTCACCATGAATGACGTACAAGCGTATTGTGATTATTTGGAAACCGTCACTAGCTTGCGTACTCTCAAGCACCTAAGCGCCGACATTCGCAAGCGTAGAACCCTGGCAATTAAAAGCTTACTGAGGTTCGGGCACGAGGTTGAATATCTCAGGTACAACGCAGCAATCAAAATTAAAGCGCCCAAGCCTAAGCAAACTCTGGCTGAAAGGATTTTGAGTGAGATGGAAGTGATGACTATGATTGCTCTGACTCCGCCTGGGCGCGATCGCTCACTCATTAAATTCATCTACTACACTGGGGCAAGAGTTGGGGAAGTTGCCCGGTTAACTTGGCGCGATATTCGCCCTAACCGCGACGGGCAAGGACAAGTGACGCTCTTCGGCAAGGGTGACGAAACCAGAACAGTTATTATCCCCAAAGATTTGTACGAGGAATTAAAGAAACTCAGTGATGACCACAACCCCAATGCAGCAGTTTTTGTTAGCCGCAAAGGTAGAAAACCATTGGGCGATCGCCACGTTCGGGAAATAGTTAACATCTCAGGCGATCGGGTAGGAATTAAAGGTGTTAGCCCTCACTGGCTTCGACACAGCCACGCCTCTCATTCTTTGGATCGCGGTGCCGCTCCTCAGTTGGTACAGCATACTTTGGGACATAAGTCATTAGACACTACCAGTCGATATGCTCACGCCAAACCTAATGACAGCAGTGGTTTGTACTTAGCACGGTAGGGGTGTTTCATGACTAAGCGAAAATTGTTAATCCGAATTGCTGTCTTAGCTGCCTTGGTTGGAGCGATTGCAACTTTTGCAAAATTGTATCCGTTTGAGGGTGTTGGTGAGTGGACTGGTATCGGAAAAGACTCAAATAAATCAGTATCCACAGATACAGAAATTAATCCCAAAACTAAAGAAGTTACAAAAATAACGAAGAAGGAAACTGAAAACTTCCAATCTTCCAAGACTTTGTGGGATTGGTTGCAACTTGGTGGCACAATCGCTATTCCTTTCGCACTGCTTTACTTTGAACGAACGGAACAGAGGCGCTCTGATGAACGTGCTCACAAAGAGAAAGAGCAGGCTGAAGAACGAGCTGAGCGTGAGAAAGAAATAGCAGATAACAACTTACGTGAGCAAGCTCTAGAGGCTTATATTGATCGAATGTCAGAACTGCTGATTGATAAAAAGCTAAAAATGTTGAGTGGCAAAAACTTAGAACGATCACACCCAGAATATCCTCTACTAGAGGCAGATATAGCGACCGCACGTGCCAGAACATTATCGGTGCTACGAAGGTTGGATCAAGACATAGAACGAAAGGAAAGCGTTATTCGATTTCTGAGTGATGTAGAACTCATAAGCAATCTGGATTTGAACGGTGCCAACCTCGAAAGTGCCAACCTGGAGAGAGCCAACTTGGTGGAAGCCAACCTGGAGGGAGCCAACTTGGAGGAAGCCAACCTGGTGGGAGCCCACCTGAAAGGAGCCAACCTGAAGGGAGCCAAACTGAAAGGAGCCCACCTGAGAGAAGCCAACCTGGTGCGAGCCAACCTGGTGGAAGCCAACCTGGTGGAAGCCAACCTGGAGGGAGTCAACCTGGAGGGAGTCAACCTGGAGGGAGTCAACCTGGTGCGAACCAACCTGGTGCGAGCCAACCTGGTGGGAGCCAGCCTGGTGGGAGCCCATCTGGAGGGAACCTACCTGTGGGAAGTTAACCTGGAGAGAGCCAACCTGTGGAAAGCCAACCTGGCGGGAGCCAGCCTGGTGCGAACCAACCTGGCGCAAGCTAAACAAATTAACCCTGAGCAAGTTAAATCCGCCAATAACTGGGAGTTAGCAAAGTATGACAAGGAATTTCGCGCAAAACTTGGTTTACCGCCAGAAGCAGATGAGTAAATTTGGGGAAGGGGCGATCGCCTAAAGAACAGTAATTAACCAATCGCCTCCCCAAGACTGTTTATTCTTAAACAGTCTTTTTTATAAATCATTTTTGTAAATCAGTTGATATTTGTTGCCAGGTTGACTTTCAATCTTGCGATCACTTATGATATTCCCAAAAAAGGCGAGCGCACTGGTCGCCAGACATTTGTGCTGCTCGAATTCGTAGGGTTTTAAGGCGGGCGGTCAAAGTCCTTTGACCGCCTATCATTCCAGTTACTGTGAATTCACAGTAACTGGAATTGTACAATCGCTTGCAGTAGCGCTGCTGCAAACCCTGTTGTAAATGGTGGCGCAAGCGAAGTGGCTGCGTTCGCCTATGATGGTCAGAAAAAGGCGAACGCACTGGTCGCTAACCATTTGTACTGGTCATCTTTAAAAAAGAACCATTCTCGACAAAAACCAGCGATCGTCTATTAACACAGTGGTGGGATGAACGCAGCAAAGCAACTCAGCCCTACCCGAATAATATTTACACGTTTTGCACCGATGATTCTCTGTCAGTTCACGTTGTTTATCAAGCCTTGAATTGGCTAAATCTAGCTCTAATTGTGAAGAGCGATCGCTCTCCATCATCGCACCACAGCTAATCATGAACAATCCAATAGAGCCGCCAAATTCTAATAAAAACGCCTTTTTTGTTAAAGGTTTCACTTCTGTTTGAGTGATGAAATTAGCGCTTATGACCACACTTGAAACGATGAAAAGTATCAACGCGGGGATGAGCAGAGTGGATGCGATAGCAGATAACTTATGAAAGCGGAATAGTCTCTGAAAATTTTCTGAAATTTGTATACTTCTATTGCATTTATAACCACAATTATTCAGTTACATTTTTTTGAAATTTTCTTTGACATTCCTAACATTTAGATTTTTTTGTAGGTAGTTTCAATTGACATTAAATATAAATTTTTAACAGTTTGCAGCTATGATTAACTAATATTAATTGACGCCACACCACCGCCACGGACACGCCATAGGTGTGGCGACTGATTTTAGGTGTGGTGCGGGTGTGGCGCTTACTGGGCAAGGATGCCACAGTTTCTCGCCACAGCGCCACGCCACACCGCCACACCCGCTACACCCCATTTTGGACTCCTTTTACTGTGGCGTGGCGCTGTGGCGCAATCTCACCAATCAAATTTTGACCAGCTATCTTCTTCGTTCAAAGTTAGTTCACCTGCGCTTACTAATTCGGTCAATGCCACAATTAATTTGATATCTCCATATTCTCTAAGCTCATCCTTCTTCTTGATATCGCTTAGGGTCTTTGGCTCCTTATTCTTGGCATTATTAAAGAAAGATAATAGCCTAAGAGCTAGTTCTGATAATTGCTTACCCTGAGGTTTGTTATCTGGCAGATTGTTCTTGAAGGTTGTTTCTTCGGATGCGAGCGCCCTAAGATTGCTTGCAGCTTTATCAGTTGATTCTGTTGGGATGTAGCCATTAATGTGTGTGCGAGTTTCCTTATCAAAGCCTACTTCAAAAGCTCGACTATCTCGGTCATAACCCGATGGATTGGGTAAGCGTTTAGCAGGGAACCATTCATTCACCCCACCGTGATAAATTGCTCGGTTGACTTCTGATTTCTTAAGAATCTCTTCTACTTCATCAGTACTCAACTTTTGATTCTTAGGGATGAATTGAGTTGCCATCAATGCTCCCAATGCCGCAATATTCTTGGCGCTAATCAAAGCAATAGGAACAAACTGCGAGCGTACTCCTCCACTAATACCTAAATCATCAACATGTGCATTTTGAGCTACGATCCAAATCCACAAATTAATTGAGTCGCCAGCAGAGGCATATCCGATCAGCCTGTCCTTTATCCAGTCGCTTTCTTTGCCAAGTTTGAATTTAGAAGAAATAAGGGTCGATTCATCAAGAATTAACAACTTATTTCTGGGTATTGCCTCGAACTCTCTAATACATTCCTTGACCCATTCAATGCAGGCTGAAGGTGACATTGTACGAGCGTCAGCCCTTCTAATAAAGTCAACTCCGTTGGAGAAGTAGCCAGTTTCCTTGGGGTCGTTTTTTGGGTCAATGTAGAAGGTTGTAATCTCAGGGTGGTGTTCCTTGATGGAAATGATTGCATTGCTAATCAAAAGACCTTTACCTGCCCCAGGAACACCAACAATAAGGTGACTGGTAGCATCTCGCCCCATACGGTCTACTACATCAAAGTCTTGAGATGTTGGCGGTTCATACACTTGAATGTCCGCATCTGAGACTTTTTTGGCTGTTGTACTAAAGGCTTTCAATTTAGTGTCAGAGCCTATCTCCCCTATTTTCTTTTGCTCTGGCTGTCTGCCAAAAATAACGTCACTACCAATGGTTTTAGGTTCTTGGTTGACAACGAACTGCGGTCGCTCTTGCTGAATGGCTGTAACTTGCCGCACATTGATGCGGGTATCCGGTTCTACGTCTTTGAGATGATCGTGCATTGCCTCGGCTGAAGGTAAAGCCTTGTATCTGGTAAATACTTGCTGAATCCAGCGGTAGGCGTGAAAGCGTTTCCCTGGCTCAACTTGGGTGAGGTATTGAGCCACAATTTCAAACTTATCGTGGAGCATTGCGTACTCCATGCGATCGCGTGCCTCTAAAAACTTCAGTGTTTCCAACTCATGGTCAACACTGTATTTTCCTCTTGCATCGCTGTCACCCATTGCTGAGAGGAACTCAAAGAAGTTACCGCGTACTAAAGGCAGAGGTGCAAAATTCTTCGTTTGGTGGTAGTCTTTAACCAATGTCCAGATATACGCTGCACCAGCCACCGCACCTCCAGTTAAAGCGAATGGGTTAACAGCGTTCAAGACAAGCCCTGTAGCAGCCACAGCAAGGGTGATTACTTTTGTTGCGTCAACCTCAGTTTCTATACAACGCGCTGATTCCCACAGCTGATCTCTTCGCTCTTGCAGCCATGACCCAACGTTGCCTGCTTCCAGATGTTCAATGGATGGGTAGCGATCGCGCATCCCCGATGTCTCTTTTGTTTGTAGCTTAGGGATTGTCTCTGCCTTTTGTGGTTCCGGCTCTGGTACGTAATTTAGGAAGTCCATGCTATATCTCCAATATGTATTCATGAAGCCTCCCCAGTTGCGAGAAGGCTCTGTTCTTAGTCTTTAGTTAGTCGCCAAATTGCAAAGCCCATCTCGCCTGCCAGCATTGTCGCGATATTGAAAAGCATGCAAAGGACAATGGTCATCGGGTCGTGATATTGTAGAGGGTTACGCGCTGCAAAGGTGGTGATGATATCGAAGCCCCATAGTGCTAGAGCCACAAACCCAGCAGTCGAGTGCGCTCTCATCCCAGACTTTTTGTAGTCCTTCCAGAGCGCATCTGACAAGTCAATCTTGCCGCTTGGCTTGGCTTCTAGGTCATATTGCTGCACATCTTCTAAATCGCGTCTAGCCGTGTCAGGCGACTTGCCGTGTAAGCTGTAAGCCTCAATAACTTGGATGCCTACTGCAATGAGAAATGCAAGGTAAAAGAACGGATTCAATACAACCAAAACCCATCCCCACCAACCGATCCAAGTGCGCTCAAACCAGGGAAATAAAGCGTTTTGAGCGAATAACGTCTGCCAGATGCTATCAGTCGATATTGCACATCCTAGAAGGAACATTACCCCTCCTACTACTGCCCTACCCGCACCTCCATGCGCTACGAATTGAGCAACAATTGCAGCTGCAAAACGAAACGGTAGACCAATAAGGAACACTAGCCACTTTGCTATAAAATCAAGCACCTGACCTAGTGAACGCGGTTTCTTCTCTTTCTCAGGAGTCTTGCTCCCACCGGATGTATTGTTCGCTGAATTTCCAAACGTTGACATTAAAAACCTCCAATTTAGTTAAGTTCGCAAGCATCTGTGTAATGATGCTTCCAGTACCATTGCCTATTTTCAATTCGTCCGATGCATTTACCTGCTGCGTCGTAGACATACACGGTTGAGTCTCCCCATCCCGTTGTATCGGGCTTGGGGTCGCGTTTTGCATTGTCCAGATATCGGCGAATTTTCAGCTTTTTAGCAGTGGGTAAAACTCCGGTTTTTTGCAACACATCTGATGTTTTACCTCGCTGGATAATGCGATCTCGCTCCGTCTGCTCATTGATGTTAATTTGAGAACGCGCTATCTCTGACTGTGCCTTCAATCTGGCAAGTGCTGTATAAGTGTTAAATTTGCCTGGGATTTGGTAAAGCATTGGTATAGCAATGATTACTCCTCCCAAAAGTCCTAATCCTATTTGTTTCTGATACATATTGGTAAGTGCCCGGTAGTTGAACCGGGCAAAAATGTCTCTACAAGTTGGCTATCAGAAACTGAGCAAGTCCTAACTTAGTCCCGAAAGTAAGTTCATCCAGGCGCTCGCACGCTGCGTTTACGCAGTCGTTCACATCATAGGGGTCATAGTCTTCACTTGCATCAGCAGTAATGCTTCCAGTCACGTAGGACAAGATCCAGAGTTTTTCGCTTTGAGTAAGTTCCTCGAAATATGTACCCCAGCTTTCCTCCATATCCCCCAGAAGTCCGCCGTCGCCGGGTGTGTAGCCTGTAAACGATCCTAGTGGTATAGCCATGATAAAATTCCTTGTGTGTGTATTTTGCTCCTAGTAGATGCACCCTGGAGGCGATTTAAAGTTTGGTTGACTTTGGCGATCGCCTCTCCCATTCACTCAATAAATCCTTCACGCAGCTGCTCAATCGCTTCGACATGATCCAGTTGGTTCCGGCTGAGGTGCTTCCAGGCTCCCTTGGCTGTGCGAAACGTGAAACTCTTACTGCCACGGCTATTCCAAGTTGAGTGGCTATAAATTAAAAGTTGCTTTTTATACCGATACTGTTGATTACGCTGTAGTAGCGTTGTGTCGTAGATCATGTTTCAAGATTTTCGTGATTGATGTGTCTGAATGGCTGCTAGAGCGCCACCAGCAAACAACCCACAACTCGCACCGATGACGATTCGTTTGCCTAAGTGCTGTGAGGTGTAAAAGCCGATGGCGATCGCTATTGCAGTACCCATAATTGATATGATTGCGGTTTGAAATGTCCGTTTTAGGGTCATTTTCCCATTAGTTCAAGAATCTCAGCCAACTGCAAGTTTGTAGCTGTAGCCTCATCGGTCATTGCTTGAGATGTGCCGTCAGCCTTTTTCTTAGGGCAGACACCTGCAATGGAATGCAGCGCAGTGATAAAAGCGGTTTGGTCAGCTTGCGATTGCAAGTGTAAATATTGATTAAGTTCGGTACGCTTCTGCTCCACAATGCCTTGTATGGCTTGGTTTTTAGCAATTTGCAGCGCTTCAACCATCTTGATTTCTTGTAGGGCTGCGATTGCCAGTGGAAAGCCAAAAACTTGGCTAGCATTGTCAACGAGTCGTTGCTGTTGGTCTAAAGGCATCTGCTCTAATGGCGCTGGTACAATTTGTCTCCCCTCTGGCAATGCAGCGTTGATATTCTGCACGCTCTGCAAGATAAGGCTATGTTCTGAATCCGATACAGTTTCAGTCGTTGCCCAATCAGCGCGGACATCCATCAAAAGGCACCGAATATCATCTAAACTCAATCCGGCTTCGTTGCAGACATCAGTAATTGAATGCATTTTATTCTCCTTATTGGCTAATAGCTGGCTTAATTGCCAGTTGATAGCCAAGAGGCTTTGCCCTGTTACATCCCCTGTGTCCCCTGTCTCCGGGTTTAGTGGTCAGCGGCTAATTTAGTTGTCAAGGTTCAGATTCGTGATGCTTTTAAGCTGCGGTCGCTGCTAGAGCGAGTTGCTTCAATCGTGCTTCGTAGCGATCGCGACTGAACACATAGCTATTTGCTCTGATGTAGTTTTTTACTGGCGCTTCCTTGCGGTAGTGCTTAAAGCAGATTTGAATACCAGAGATGATCCAGATTTGATATGGGGTGAGTGGGACTTGGCGATCTCGCTTCTGCTTCTTGATCAGCCACTCTTCTTTTGGTAGCTCTGGGTATTCAATTTTGTAGTTTTCGATTTCCCAGTAGGCTAATTCGTCATAGCGCCAAACTGTAGGGCGACTTGTACCTAGAATCTCACTTAACGCTTGCTTTGACAGTGAGCAATCGGATATCAGAGACTCAGCCACAATGGTTTCGCCCAGATTAAAGATTCTGGGTACTTGCATATTGGTGATTTTGATGAATGATTGAGATTACGGCGAGCAAACGGTGCGCTTAACGATGATGAACACTTGCGAACGCAAGTATAGGTTTTAGACGACCGGGAAGTGATGAAACCCGCTAGCAGACTTTATTTAGCTCGCATCTAGCAGTCTATATTCTGGTTTGCTTAGCGTTCTTGTACGTTTCGCTTGGCGTTCTTTGCCTCACACTTTTAATATAGCATTGTTCTATTAAAATAGAACAATAGAACAATAAAGATTTACGATGGTTGGACAAAAGATAGTTAAGATTGACTAATAGAACGGTAGAACAATAATCTAAGTAAAGATGTCAATATGGATAAAAATGAACGTGGGAGGAGAACGAAAGAATACACTCAAATATCTTCTTACCTCAGAAATGATATTGCACACGCTTTCAAGTTGGCTTGTGCCGTTAACAAAGTCAAGCAATCTGAACTAATAGAGCAACTGGTAGTTGATTGGCTTAAAACTCAGCCAAATACAGTGACTTTGTTTGAAAATGCAGCGCCAGAAGTAACGACAATTGGCGATTTAGTTGCCAAAAACCTACCCAAATTGCAGGAGTGTGGAGCTAAGAAACTGGATGCGATCGCCCGTGGCGAATGTATCCCCACAAAACCCGATTTCTGCAAGATAACAGCAGCACTGGGTATAGAAGGAGAAGAGAAGAAGAAACTATGGGAAATGACCTATAAAGAGGAACCAAAGCATGTATCAACCAACGCTGCTCGATCTACTGAAGCAAAGTAGTTGGGATTATGGGCTAAGTTCCTCTGGGGCTTGGCTTAACGTCCCGTCCCAATCTTCGGCAAGTCTAATCAGCGACCTTTTCTTTAACGATTTAACCGCTACGGCTGCCAAACTCCGTGGCAAAGTACAAATCTTCTGGGGCGATCGCACCCAGCATCCCATAGAAATTGAAGATTGGATGCATCAACTAAAGGAGGCGAACAAAATGACGGCAGGACTACCAGGACTTTACTTAGGAACCGAAATTAAGGTTTACGGCAGCAACTTTTTGCGAATGCTGCTCGAACTGATTGAGCGGAAGGATGAAAATGCTGGAATAGCAAGGCTCCGAGACAACAAGCAACTAATCTTAACTGCTGGAAGCGCCACAGCTATGGGGCTGGAGGACGCTACACCACTAACTAATCTCCGACGAGAAGATTACTGGAATTTGGAAGACTTGGCAGAGTTTAACCGTGAATGGCAACAGCAACTACGAGAAGATGGTACGAACTCCATCGAATTTACCTACCGAGCGCTGGACAACCCACTTGATTCAAATGGCGGCTGGGTCCGACAAACTACCCGATACAGCTTGTTTGTGGATGGCGCGGAGCTATACCACCGCGCTCAAGCGTTGGATGTGGTGGCAGTGCAATAAACTCGTGATCGCACGACAAAATCTTGGTAAAACCACGTTCTTTCAGTCACTGTGAATTTACAGTGACTGAAACTTCAATGTGCTTTGCGTAGGCTATTGCGTGAAAGTCTATACCTGCATTATTCTCTTTTAAGATACTCAAAAAATGGGGGTTATACGTCTACCTTGTCATACTTAAAAAACAAGGGTTTCGTTCACAGCGAAACCCAAAAAAACAACTTAAAAACTTAAACAAATCATGCCACATTCAAACCAAGAAAAACAAGCGTCTGCTCAAACCGCTTCAAATTCCGCACCTTCCACTTCTCCCATCGTACCAGGAAATGTGACCGAATCCCCGACTGGGGGTATAAACTTAAGCGATTGCTTAAATAAAGATTCCTTCGACACTTTCAACATCCGCAATTTTGCTGACCGCCTGACACCAGCTAAGGAGAAGGGTAAGTATATTTGCCCAGTGTGCGGCGGACACAATTTGTCGATAAAGGAACAAACTGGGGAGTACCAATGCTTCAATGGCTGCGAGTGTAGGGATATTAGGGAAGCGATCGCACCTTGGGAGGAGAAGAGGAGAAGTAAGCCGAATCCCCAGAGAGTATTACCTAAATGCGGTAGAAAGCCAGCGCCAGAGCCAGTATTGCTGCCATCTGGAGAATTGGCGATCGCACGGCTGCCTGAAATTCCTCTAGATATCCCAACGCCTGCAAAGCCGCAATTCACACCTACTGAAAGAGTGAAGGAAGCTTTACTGAAAAAGGGCGTGAAAGAGGAGGATCTAAAGGAAATTACAGTCACTACATACGATTACAGCGACGAAAAGAAGACTCACAGATACCAAGCTCCGGCTGATAATCCCAAGGGTTATGAGAAGACCTTCGCTATTAGCAGAACTGATTCATCGGGCAAGATCCTGTGGAATAAGGGCAAAGATAGTTGGGCAGCTTATCGGCAAGAGGAGGCGATCGCTGCATTGCTTGCCGTTCCAGAGGATAAAATCCCCGTGCTACTCATCCACGAGGGCGAAAAGTGTGTAGAGGCTCTTAGGGCTGAGAAAATAGCTGGCATCACGACAATGGGGAGTAGCAGCCTAGATGACCTGGCGTTCAATCTTGATCAGATTAAGTCCCAGATGGGTGACAGAGTATTTATACTTGCCCATTGCCAAGATAATGATAAAACTGGGATTGAAAAGGCGCAGAAATGGGCGAAAGCTTGTGTGCAATCTTCTGTCCCGTTCGTTGCTATCGACCTAAAAGCCATCAAGCCAGATTTGTGCGAGAAAGGAGATATCGTAGATGTTTTGGCAGGTCGTATGGGTGGCGAAGAATTAGTAGAACTGCTCCTTGAGCAAATTAAGTACGTGAGGCTTGATGAGTCCGGGAGGGCTTTTCAAGATAATGAGGATGAGGTTAAAGAGCCAGTCGTAGTCAGAAACTTCAATCAAATTGCTTTTGAGGCGCTTTATGGAGATAAGCCGTGGATTTGTGCAAACGAAAAGCTTTATTGCAGGGAGGAGAACTACTACGAATACATTCCTGAGGCACTTGAGATTAAGCGAATTCGGGATTTTTGCAATAATTACCCGGTAGCAAATGAAAATAAAATCTCATTCCCCTACGCAAATCCAACATCTGTTTCTCAAATTTTGAGTTGGGTTAAGATGAGCCTCAAAATTGATGCTAGATTGCTGAATCCTCCAGGGCTGAATTGCACCAATGGCGTGCTACAGCTACATTGGCAAGGAGATAAGCCATCTTGGAAGTTGGAAGAACACAGCCCAAAATTCTACTACACGTACCGACCTATAGCAACTTATGATCCAGAAGCTGACCCCCAACACTGCGATCGCCTACTTGAAGCTTTGGACCCACCACAAAGAGAAATCTTTCTGCGTACCATTGCAGCTTCGCTCGACTTAAAAACTGTTCGACAATACAAAGGGCGTGCAGTACGAGCCTTGTTGCTCAAAGGAGATGGCAGCAACGGGAAAGATTCGCTCAGAGAGGTAGTATCTCTCCTACTCGGCAAGCAAGGCATGACCAACTGCACTCTGACCGACTTTGCTGCTTACGATGAAGGTCGCAAGTTTTCATTAGCCAAGTTAATTTTTTCAATGATCAACTGGTCAAGCGAAAATGCTAACAGCACCAGGTTGGACAAAATTCAAAGTTTAAAAGCTTTTATTACGGGTGACCCACTTGATTCAGAGCGCAAAGGGGTAGACGGAGAAGAATACGAGCCTCACGGGATTGCAATTTTCAACATCAACGAGATTCCAACTATGCAAGGTGCTATGGAGGCAATTCTAAGCAGGTACGGAATTTTGGAGTTTTCAAAAACTTTTAAAGTCGGTGCTGACCGATCCAAGGGAGAACTAGAGGCTGACCCACGGTTCAAATATGACCCGATGTTTATGCAAGCCCTCGTAGTACCTGCTTTCCTCAACCGAGTATTGCAAGCCCTCGTAGATTTGATGGTTGAAGGAATCGATTACAGCTGCACCAAGGAAGCTTTGGAGGGAATTCAAGCTGAAAATTCCCATCTTTTTCAATTCTGCCAGGAGACGGGCTTGATCTACGACCCTAACAATACCGTTGCTGCTAGCGAAATTTGGAGCAAACTAGAAGGTTGGTATCTTGATAACGGTATTTTGACCTATGACGGCAGTAAAGCTCTTTGGGCAGAGCAAGTACGCCCCAGCGATAAAAATATTAAGGCTGCTCACCAAGTAGTACCTCGCTTCCTGCAACTCTTCCCCAAGGCGAAACGAGTGATGATTCCACGACCAGGAGGAGGCAAGCCAATCGCAGCCATTGCCGGAATCGCTTTTGTCCCACCTCCATTACCAACGACCCCGCCGACTGACGAAGTCCATATACCAGAAGAGGAAGAGATGAAACCGCTGGGCTTCACATTCAAGGAAGGCGATCGCATTAGGTGTTACCCCACGAAAAATCACTCAGAAAACCTTAGGTCAGTGGAGGCTCAAGTCGTCTCTCTGGAAACCGACAATGGTTACTTCAAGGGCTGTACGGTTGAATATCGTGATTGGAAGAAAGGAAGCCTGCGGGTTCAGATCGCTGGTGGGAATGTGGATTGGATTTTAGGAAAGGTTTCGTAACCCTCCGTAACCCTCTCGTAACCCTACCGTAACCCTACCCGTAACCCTAAAAAACCTTACTGTGCAAGACTTCGTAACCCCTGTAACCCTACAAACCTCACTCCCACGAAAAAAAATTAAAAAATTGATTTAGAAGAGGCTCACAGCTACCAACCCAATGTTGAATTTTCCGAGAAAGAGAAACATACCCCCCCATGTAGGGTTACAGGGGTTACGGAGCGAGGCACAGCAAGGGTTTTTAGGGTTACGGGATAGGGTTACGGGAGGGTTACGAGACGACCTTATAGGGTTACGAGACGACCTTATTGACAATGAACCACCCCAAAACCGCTGACCAAGTTTAAAAATCTTTCCAGATCCAAAAATGAATGAACGTACAGAACTAAGGCAATTACTGGCTCAAGCTAACTTCCAACACCGCGAGCAGGCGTTCATGATGCTTCAATATTGCCCGAGTACTGCGCTGCGGTATCTGCGGCTTGTTGGGGCGAGTTCCCCACAGATGGCAGCGAGCAACATGAATTGCACATGAACTGAGTCAGAGAATTTACTTAGATATCTCAGTTATAAGTATTTTTTATACACTTGGCTTCAGATTCTTTCCGATTTTACCCAACATTTAATGTACATTTATCTACCAGTCTTAAGTTGCAAATGAGGTAAAAAAAATACAAAACTCATTTTTAAAACGGGTTTTCTGTAACATGAATTGTACATGAGTTACATCGTAGAATCACTTACTACAAGTAGCCGCTCGCCTAAATGATGCAATCGGGGGGGATTGCAAAATAAAGATTTCACCACCCCAAACATATCAGTTTCTGTGTTATTATTGTTACCTTTTAGCAGGTAACAGCCCTTGGGATTTCCCCCTAGCATGAATCGTACCAGTGAATTTATTTAGTAATCCGCATGGGGGTATCAAGCCTAGTTACTGTAAAATTTTTAGTGATTTCTAGTCACTGTAAATTCACAGTGACTGGGAGGAGTGATCGCCCAAAGCGCCAACAAAATTACTACATTTTAACTACATATTCTTTAGGCATTTGTACGTGAGAGATCGCACCTTGGACGAATTCTGGTCAGATTGACCCATCAAGAAAATCTTGAGCTTCGTCCTTTCAAGTCATCCGTGAGTCCGGCGTATTTTTTGGCTCTAGTGTAGAAACTGGTATAGATGGTGATACAGATTCCTGTAGCGCATCAATAAACAGGTCCAAAGCCTTTCCAATGCGCTCGCGCTTTTCTGGACCCTTAGCAACTCGCCAATTTTTTAAGAGGCGATCGCGAGCCTCAACCAAAGCTTGCTTATCTAACTTAGACAACTGCTTATATAACCTTTGATTTTCTAGCCTGACAGCCTCAAATTCAGCTATCAGGCTGCTATTTTTCCCTGTTGTAAAGAGTCTATTTGCTGTTGCATAGTGTTTAAGCGTTCACTAAACTGCTGCTGCATTGCCTTTATTTCTGCTTGTAAAGCAACAATCTCGGTCTTTTGGGGTTCTGGTGATGAGTGTTCTTCTGTGGGATTTGAGGTTGCAGAGGTGGCAGAACTTTTAGCAGATGGTTGCCTAATCAATTGAGCAATTTGGTTCAGGCGAACGAGAGTCACCTCGCCAGTCTTCCCAATAAATCTTTTATGCAATTTCCCCGCAACCTTCTTGATCGCATACCAATAGGGAACCCCTGTGTAAGATTCTTTCCTGGCACGGTAACTATTTTCAAGAGCCTCCACACGAAAGGAATCATTGTTATGCAACCAGTCTTGAAACTCTGGGGTGTCTACCTGGATGCTGCTGCCTGACTCTTCCAGGTAGCCTAAATCTAAATTTAAACAGGCTGTAGAGCTTTGTTTGGGCATTGTTCTTGCTCTTGCTAGTTAACTTCTACAACCAAAGTAGCACGAGAATGATTGCTGGTTGCATAGGTAAAACTTATCTTGCTTAGTTAACTCTATAAAAAACCTCCATCGGTTAACTATTGCAGTTGCATATAAAGGTTAGCTATATTAGTTGCATAAGCAGTTAACTAAGGAGGTGAAACCGATGCCACAAGTCAAGTTGAAGGATTTAAAGAATCAAGCGTATGCGATCGCGAGAGGTCTGGAAATGAATTGTAGTCAAACTCAACACTTCAAGCGCAGAGGACTAACCACAGGTCTTGACCTACGCTGCAAGTCATCGTGGATACAGTTGATTGCTCGCCTGCAAGAATTGGCTGGTGGTGTCGTTGTTCCTCTCCTGCAACGTCACACCTATGCAACTGCATTGCAGGTTGCATAACTCTGGTTTATTTTTAGCAGACTTTCCTATCTGACCGATGCTTCCTTGATCTAGTCACTGTGAATTCACAGTGACTAGGAAACCTTTACCCAAACACACATACTACATATAATTCAAATGTACCAACTTAGAGACTATCAACAGGAATTAATAGACAAGATTTTTAGCGCTTGGGCGGAGGGCAATCGCCGTGTCATGGCGCAGCTAGCAACAGGTGGAGGTAAGACAGTGATTCTCGCTTACATTGCCCGTACTTTTTTAGAGCAAGGGCAAGGCGTTCTAGTGGTGGCACACCGCAAAGAGCTAATTCTACAAGCAAAGCAGAAGTTAGAGGAGATATGCGGCTTAGAATGCGGAATAATAAAAGCCGGATATCCGGCTGAGTACCACAAAGATGTTCAAGTTGCCAGTATTCAATCACTCAACCGTCGTAAGTTTCGCCCAAATATAGGCTTGCTGGTGTACGACGAGTCACACCATTGCTCAAGTAAGACGTATAGCGACCTTATGGAACGTTATCCAGATGCTTACATCTTGGGTGTAACGGCAACTCCATGCAGGACTGATGGTCAGGGTTTCAAGTGGTTGTTTGACCGATTAGTGACGGGTATCTCTACTAGAGAACTGATTAAGTTGGGGCACCTGTGCAAATTCAAGCTGTTTGGAGGAAAGCCTATTTCTACTAAGGGTCTGAAGACTAGTAATGGTGACTTTGATCAGGCACAACTAGAAGATCGGGCTATGGCTTTAATAGGGGATGTAGTCCCAACCTGGGAGAAGTACAGTCGGGGTAAGCAAACTATTGTCTTTGCGGTGTCGGTGGCTCATTCCAAGGGGATTGTGGAACTTTTCAACAAAGCTGGGGTGATTTCGGAACATGTTGATGGATCTACACCAGACCTGGAAAGAGCAGCCATCATAGAAAGATTTAGGACACGACAAACAACGGTTCTTAGCAACGTAGGTATCTTTACAGAAGGGTTTGACCTTCCCGCAATTGAAACCGTGCAATGCGTTCGTCCTACCATGTCTCTAAGCCTCTGGCTGCAAATGTGTGGTCGCGGTCTTAGACCATCACCCGGAAAAGAGCATTGCATCATCATCGACCATAGTGACAACTGGCGATCGCACGGATTGCCGGACGAGGATAGAGAGTGGAGTTTAGACCCAGTGTCGTTACGTCCCACTAAATTTACACAGGAGTGTGAGGAGTGCCGCCACATTTTTACTCCGCTGTCGCATGAGCAGACCAAGCCTATCAGCAAGTATCTAGACAAGGAAGGAGCATTGTGGACTGTACACAATGCTATATGTCCAAACTGCCGACACTCCTTTGAATACGAGCAGGGTGTAGGTGGCGCTGGTGGTTTCAGGGTGGCAACCAAAGGTTATGGTGATGTCCTTGAAGTTTCTCTAGACTGCACCCAGGTTGGGTTAAATACCTTCACTCAACTGATTGCCGAGCAGGAGGCGAGTGGCAAGGCTAAAGGCTGGATTTACTATCGGGCACTGCAAAATCCTGAAGTTCGCAATTTTACTTTGGGTGATTGGAGATTTCTGGCAGAGTACTTGGGGTACAAGCAAGGCTGGGCTTATAAAGCATTCTCCGAAGCAACGGCGGTACAGCAATCCGCTTAGCGCACCACGACCAATCAGGTGAAGTCGTCAAATTGGACTATGACGACATCGCGGCGAAATCATTGGACAGTAAGGGTTAGCAGCGTACTACATGACACCAGATATCTAAAGAATCGGTTATGACGACATCACTGATAACCCCTAATACAAAACGTTTTGAGCCATTTCAAGCCTGTTAAAATATGTCATATTTGACGGCTCACTGTTTTTTCTTCAATACAGGAGTTAAGTGTTCTGGAATTCCTGCCAGTCGAATAGCATTACACCCAAATTGGTATGAAAACTCAATTGATTCTCCAACCCCCAATGCAGCGTAAAAACCAATAGCAAATTCAATACTAGCTTTGTCGCCAATCTCTTTGTTCATTCCAATAACGTAAGGAATGTGTTTCGCAATTGCCTCTGCTTGTACTTCTGAATAACAAGCATTGAGCAAAACGCATTCAATGTGAGCAGTAAACAAATTGAACAGTTCTGCTAGAGCTTCTGTATTTACTAACTGTACATCTCCTGTTTGATTTTCAAACGCCAAACCATCATCTTTGGAACCATGTCCACTGAAATGAACAATTTGCGGCTTGAAGTCTAATAACGCTTGAGATACATCTCTTACACGCACAGCCCAAAGTTGTTCTAAGTTAAACTCCTCTCTTTTTTTCGCCTTCTTTAATCCAGCATCAATTTCTCGTACCTCTTCATCCAATCGTAAAGACGTAGTGCTTTTGGGATTAGCCGTTAGAATCAAAATTGTTTTTCTTGTGTAAGAACTAGAGCCTTGAAGCATCGATTGTACTGATTTTTTTAAATCATATATTTCGCTACCTTGCTCTTGTAGCAGCAATCTCATTTCTTGCTCTGGCAACCCTTTAAGTTGATTATAAGTGTCAAAATATTCCGCATTAAGTTCAGACTTGTTAGATTCAAGGACCGTCTTAGCACGAAGTAAAAACTTATCTTCACCGCGTTTCTCCATTGCCACAATTTCTAATTCAGTATCAGGATGATTCTCAGTTAACCGCTTAAATGAAATTGCGATCGCACGTGGATCAACCCCTTGGTTATGATAAAGGTCAAGAGTATCAACAATTGGTTTGATAAAATCTCCAAACTCCCCGTCTTTAAAAACTTCTTTATTGTTATCTGGTTTGCGTAGAGGATCTGGGTTCTCTTTAGTGGGGAGTCGCATATAAACATACTCACACCGTACCCCATCAAATTTAGTATCACTGGTAATGTTCCAGTCTCTGATGTATGCTCCGGTGAGGGTAGCACCTGTAAAGTCTGTACCTTCTAATTGTGTTTGTACGAGCTGGGCTCTGGATAAATCTGCATCTTGTAAATTAGCTTCACTCAAGTCAGCACTGATAAAGCTGGCATCTACTAAGTTAGCTCCTTTAAAGTTTACTCCTCGCAAGTCTTGACGGTCAAAATTCTGATCAACTCCAAAATTAGTTACGAGTACTTGACGCACCTGTGCTTTTTGAAGGTAAGTTGCACCAGGGCGAACGCGATCTAGTTTCTTAGTTTTATGGAAATTTGTACAAGTGAGAATCGCAAATCTAAAATCTGTACTTTTGAGCGTGGCTGCCGTAAAGTTAGCGTTACTGAGATTGGCTTTGCGGAAGCTTGTACCACCACTCGCGGCAAAAGCAACAGCAATTTCACGAATCAGAGCGTGTTTTGGATCTCCCTTTAATGCACGCCAACTTATATATGTGCTAAATAATAATATTACTCCGGCTCCGGTGAAGGCGAGGGCTCCGACTCCGTCTCCGGCTCCGGCGACGGCGACGGCGACGGCGACGGCGACGGCGAGGGCGAAGGCTCCGGCTCCGGCGACGGCGAAGGCTCCGGTGAAGGCGACGGCGAGGGCGAAGGCTCCGGCTCCGGCTCCGGCTCCGGCGAAGGCTCCGAGTAAGGCGTAGCCTCTGGCTCCGGCTCCGACTCCGGCGACGGCTCCGGCGACGGCTCCGGCGACGGCGACGGTTCCTAAACCCACTTGTATTCCTTGACGAATTGTCACGAAACAGAAGATGATTAATATAATTACAACAGCAAAAGCCGCAGTTTTATAACTTTTGTCTGGTGTTAAAACCACCACTAAAATACCAGCAAAAGCAGAGAGAAATCCTGATATACCCATCAGCAACCACGAAACAAGCACCAAGAAAATAGCCCACCTTTTTTGCAACCCAGCCTTAGTATCACTGAAGTCAGCGCCTATGAGGATAGCACCACTAAAATCAGCACTGCGGATATCTGCACCGCTAAAGTTCGCCTCTTCAAGGTTCATACCTCGAAACGATCGCCCTCTTAGATTTTGCCCCGAGTAATCTTGTGGCATAGCTCACGCATCGGAAAACTGCATTTACACGAAGATACAGCTCCTGCACTTTTATTTCCAGTTTTTCAAAAATATTACAGCACAAAGATGGTCGCGGTCAATTGCGCCTAAATCCAACAAAACCTCAACAGAGATCGCCCCCTCAGCAGTCCTAGAAAACTTCCCTGACATAGACGTGTGCCTAGAAGCAAGGGCAAAGGCAGTGATTGAGCTTGCGAGAACGATAAGCCTGAAAGAGGCAGCAGACAAGGCAAAGGAGCGGCAGGTGTTGGCGGAGGGCGATAACGGTCAAAAAATTACAGATCGCCACTTTGCTTCGGACCGAAACTTGGCGCTTGGACTCGGATACATTGGCACTGAGGCACTGCACAGCATAACCGAGTAGTACATTTGCACCAACCCCTCTCACCCGAGGGGTTATAAAATCCCTATATGGGTGCGGAAAGATGCATTATCGCACCACCGTACACTGTATTTAGATAAACATTATGACCACAACTAACACGGGTAATAGTACAATTGTTCATCTAGATGGTTGCCTTGACACACCCATCAATCGTCACTTTACTTTAGATGATGACCCTGACGTGCTAGCCGAACTACTCTCTGAAAAGCGATCGCCCAACACTCAACGAGCATACCTGAAAGATCTGCGCGACTTCTTTCGATCCATGACCGGGAAGCAACCAACCCCAGACGCAGTGCTTGAATTCCTCCACTTGCAAGAAAAACAAGCCGTGAGTGTAGTACTCAAATACAAAAGTAAAATGCGACGGGGTGAGGGCTGCCCCAAAGGTAAACCCTTGAGCGAGGCAACGATTAATCGCAGGCTGGCATCAATCAAAGCACTGGTAGAAAAGGGACGAGCCAAGGGTGTGTGCGCCTACCATCTCACTGATATCAAATGCGATCCACAAGAGAAGTACCGAGATACTACAGGTGTTGATGTTGGTACTTTCAAACGTATCCTCAATCAATGCGATCGCTCTACTGTGCAAGGTCTAAGAGATTACGTTATCTTGCGGTTGTTGTGGGAGAATGCCCTACGTCGTGACGAACTATGCAGCCTCAACTTTGAGCATTTGTTTTTGGGCGAACGCAAGCTATCTATTCGAGGCAAGGGTAAGGGCAATACACGAGTACTGATTGACATTAGTGATGCGATCTGCGATATCCTACAAAATTGGTTAACCCTAAGCCAAGCCGTGACCAGAAATAAAGACGACCTAGGCAGTTTTCCAGTTTTTATTGCCCTTGACAGAAACTCCATTGGCGATCGCTTATCAGGTGAGGCAATTAGGCGAATCGTGGTCAAGTACAGCCAAAAAGCAGGTGTTACCAAGACCATGAGTCCGCACCGTTGCCGCCACGCTGCTATCACTGCCTATCTTGACGCTTCCGACGGCGACATACGGGGAGCGCAAGCATTTAGCAGACACAAGGACGCTCGTACACTCAGCATTTACGACGACAACCGTCACCAAAGACAGAAACACGTCACCAATGCGCTCGCTGATATGCTGGATTGACCATCTTCCACTCTGTAAACAACATCACTGCCATTAGAACCAAATTTTTCCCGCCGGAACTTGCATGTAGCCGAAACCACTTAGAGGCGACGTGCTATTTGGTTGGCAGTGGCACTGACGGTAAAAGGAACAGAGAAATGTTAATAGCAACAATTTAGCAGATTTTGGATGGTTGGACAATTCCAACAGTAGAGAGCTATTTTGAGGGCGACGATAACCGCCGCCAAAGACCAGCAGGTGTTATCGGGCTTGCTGGCAGATATGCTTTAGATGAGCGCCCCCACACCTTCTAGCGCTTAGTCAAAACTTCGGAGCGATCTCCAGGAGTATCCTCAAAAATTGCCCCTCGCTCTCCCAAGTCAACTTTCATGTCTTGGGAAAGTCCTTTATTAAATCCGAACTGAGCATTTTCAACTATGGCTCCCTCCAGGTTGGCTCCCTCCAGGTTAGCTCGCCACAGGATGGCTTGCACCAGGATGTCTCGCACCAGGTTGTCTTGCTCCAGGATGGATCGCTGCGGAGATGGCTACAGAATGGATCGCCGCCGAATGTATCGCCGCACGATGTCTCGCACCAGGTTGGCATTATACAGGTTGGCTCCCTCCAGGATGGCTCCCTCCAGGTTGGCTCGCCACAGGATGGCTCCCTCCAGGTTGGCATTATACAGGTTGGCTCCCTCCAGGTTGGCATTATACAGGTTGGCATTATACAGGTTGGCTCCCTCCAGGTCGGCTTTCCTTAGGTTGGCTCCCACCAGGTTGGCATTGTACAGGTCAACACCTCTGAGGTTTCGACTCTCATGTGCTTGATTGAGAATTTCCCAGACCAAACGCCATTTGTTACTAATTCTTGTTGCCGAGTCAATTATGGCATCATGCAGATAGGTACCACTTAGTTCCGCATCTGTTAAGTCGGCACCACTCAGATCGGCACAATTTAGGTCAGATCGGCTCAAATTAACATTTCTCAAGTCGGTACCGCTTAAATCAGCACAGCTTAGATCAGCATTACTTAGGTCGGCACCTCTCAGGTTAGCACCACTCAGGTTTACATCACATAGGTTTCGACCTTCACCCCCCTGAGTAATGATTTCTCGGACTAGACGAAATTTATCTTGCTCTTCCTGTATAGTAACACCAGTTAATAACTGTACATTTTCAACAGGCATACCCTCTACTTCCTTCAGGTTGCCTGATTTGATTAGTTCTTCAAGCCTTTTAAGACCTTCTGGTGAACCACTGAATGTTATTTTTATACTGCCAAGCTCAATCTTTTCAATTTTTAAACTGGCGTCTTTTGACACTGCTTGCATGAGAGCTAGAACACCAGCCACATAATTAGGATCTTTTTGAAGATTTTCTATATCGCCTGTAAATGTAATAACGAGTTGTTCAGAGTTGCAGTTAACATTTTGTTTTTCTACTACAGATACTGGAGGCGTTAATACTTTTGTAGTACTGTAATCCTCCTTGGTAATCTCACAGATGTTTTCACGTGCTGTGTCCATAACACTATTCCTGCAAGATTGCTCTTCTTCAAGCTCCAGTTCTGCAATCTCACCCCACTCCAAGTCTAATTCATTGCATATAGCTTGGAATAAACGCTTTTCAATAGGTTTCTTAGCAAAAAATTTATTGACGGTTTGTCGAGTACAACTTGCTGCCCCAGCCAAATACTCCTGCGTCTTCCCCTTAAGCTGGAATGCTTTTTCAGCCTTTTCAAAACCTTCTCTCGATGCTCGGTATGACCGTCTCATCACGAAACCACCAGAAGTTTTACACAAGTGTTCTCTGCATACATAAGTTTTACACAAGTTCAACGCCAAAGTTTAACCAAGCTTCATGAAATCTGGATGGTAATGGAGTTACAGCATACGCACGAAACCTTAATTTTGTTACTCATCCAGAACACAATTATATGACTAAGATTACTTTACATAAGGGTTCAAATTCTAACCCCAACCCCAAACCCTACTTAACATTAGAGTTAAGCATAGCTTCTGAACGCTTACGCCAAGCACATCACAGCTTTAATTTAGCTCTAGTTGCAACCACTGTGTCTTTCTGTATTAGCGTTATAGGAGCGGGACTATTGCTATCAGGCGAAGTTCCTTCTGGAACAGTAACAGCAGCTAGTGGATTGGCTTCAAGTGTGCTGTGCATTCAGCTTGCTAAGGACACAAATGAGAAACTGGACACGATATTAGCAGAACTAAAAGACCTTGATTGAGGGTGCGTGGCAAGTGCGCTCGCCCTAAAGACCAGCAGGTGTTATCGGGCTTGCTAGCAGATATGGTTTAGATGAGCGCCCCCACACCTTCTAGCCCTTAGTCAAAACTTCGGAGCGATCTCCAGGAAAATCCTCAAAAATTGCCCCCTCGCTCTTCCAAGTCAACTTTCATGTCTTGGGAAAGTCCTTCATTAAATCCGAACCGAGCATTTTCAACTATGGCACCCCTCAGGATGGCACCCCTCAGGATGGCACTGCTCAGGATGGCACTGCTCAGGTTGGCACCGCTCAGGATGGCACCGCTCAGGATGGCACCCCTCAGATCGGCACTCCTCAGATCGGCACCGCTCAGGTTGGCAACGCTCAGATTGGCATTCCTCAGGAAGGCATCCCTCAGGTTAGCACCGCTCAGGAAGGCAGCCCGCAGATTAACACCCCTTAGGTCGGCACTAGCAAAATCTTTACTAGCAAAATCTTTAGCAAATTTTAATAATTGTTTGGGGTCTGTAAGCCGCTTTTTCTCGTTCCAAGCAACAAATGCAATACCCAAGCAAACGGTAAAACCAACTACAAAACCTGGTGGATTTCCCCCAGTTACCAGCAGCATGAATAAGAAACCAGCACCTACCAAAGCCGTTTGGTTGATCAATGAACTCAGCCCGGCTTTGGCTTCCTCGTAAAGACTAATATGTCTACGGTTGGTTAGAGCCATGCCCGCTTCCTCCTTTTCCCGAACCCTTCCTTAAATCTTTCAAATCCGCTAAAAAGCGTCCAATTATTCGACCTGCAATTACAATCCAGAGAAGAAAGTCTGATACCACCATAATAAAGCAGGCATAACGTGACGCACCTAAAGCATTTTCTTTGAGACAATCGCCAAAATTAGAGAAGCTCTTGCCGAAAATCCGCTGCCCTATTAAGTCTGGAATTTTTAAAATAATATAAAGGGCGATCGCATCCTGAACCGACAAGTAAACAGTTTTCCAGTAATCTCCCATTAAAGCTTGACCAACCTTATCCAAGGGTTCCCAGATGTTCATTAAAAACTTTTCTGTGTACTTACCCGTTTTTGTCTGCCTCTGCATAGGTTGGTTAGCAGAAGTCTGACCAGGCTGCGGAACTGGCTGAGATGGCTGAGGATTCTGTTGTTGTTGACTCATCCGGAGATATCATAAGTTCGGACGCTTAAAAATTCTATCACTTTATATACATTTCCTTTAGCGATCTCCCTTCACCAAAGTATAAACACCAACGCAGTCTCACCACCATTTCTCCCGCAACCTTGTCACCGTTACAGAAATATTTCCATAACGGCGATCGCCCTTGCCATAAAACCCAATTAATGATTTACTCTTTTGAGTAAACACTCACATGAGTATTTACTTAAATGCATAAAGTAATCGCCGTCCTAAATACCAAGGGCGGCTCTGGTAAAACAACGATCGCCACAAACTTGGCTCATGCCCTACAACGAGATGGAACCAAGGTGCTACTCGTTGACGCAGATCCACAGGGAAGTGCTAGAGACTGGAACGAAGCGAACGGGGGGAGCCTCATCCCTGTTGTTGGCTTGGACAGGGAAACACTAGCAAAAGACTTGCAAGCAATTTCCGCAGGATACGACTGGATTGTTATTGACGGTGCGCCGCAAGTCGCCAAGTTAAGTGTCGCTGCCGTCAAAGCTGCTGATTTGGTTCTTATTCCAGTTCAACCCAGTCCCTACGACATTTGGGCTTGCTCAGACCTAGTTGATATCATTGCTGCGCGTCGAGAAGTCACGGACGGTAAGCCTATCGCTGTTTTTGCTATCAGTCGTACTATCAAAAATACCAAGCTGGGGGGTGAGGTTGCCAAAGCTTTGGAAGAATACAACTTACCTGTACTTAAAGCAGGAACTACCCAGCGTGTAGCTTATCCAACAACAGCAGCCCTTGGGTTAACAGTTTTCAGTGACCCCCACAGCGATGCTGCGTCAGAAATTGATGCCCTAAAAAATGAAGTGTTGAAGGTGATGAAACATGGTGCTTAAAGCAAAGAAGTCACGGCGGGAACATGACTTAAAAGAGCAAGCCATTCACGAAGCTGCGAAGGAAGAAACCACACGCCTTAATGCTGAAGTTCCTATCAGTTTGCACAACAAAGTCAAGATACGTGCCATACAGGAAGGCAAGGGCAGCAGTATTACCAGCATTGTTATTAAAGCACTTGAGGCTTATTTAAGTACTCCAGTTGAGAAGGATTGAGTATTTACTCATTTGAAGTGATACTCAAGATAAAGTTAGCCCCAGCAGTGATGCAGTCTTTATGTAATGTTGGTGTGATAAATGTCAAGAAAATTACCACGACTACCGCGACTAATACCGCGACAATCTATTCCGCTTGAGCTAATTCAACTTAAGTCTTATGAAATATGGGCAGAGCGCGAACGCAAGGGAAAGAGCAGTACTCCTGAAGAGGATTGGGCTAAAGCAACAGAATTCCTAAATCAACATTGGTGGACTGTCGCAAGGTGGCAGTTAGAAAAACGTTACAAAACTTTAAAAGTCTCTGCCACAACTTCAATTAAAAATGCTCTAACCTTTAAAACTTTAAGTCAAGCAGTAAATGCTTCAGTGTTGATCGGCGCAATTACTTTTATTGCAGGCGAACAGCAGCGTCGTGATTTACAAGTGTACCAAGCATGGCAGGTGATTACTGCCGCACATGGTCAAGGTGGTAGTGGTGGCAGAATACAGGCTTTAGAGTTCCTCAATAGTGAACCAAGAAGAATTCCTTGGTTTTGGTTGCACTGGGAAAGGGAAAGTCTGTCAGGGTTGGAAGCACCAAAGGCTTACTTGCTTCCTTCTCGAAAAGACACTGATAAAAAGCGTGGTATTCAACTCTCTAAGGCATACCTAAACGGTGCCAATCTACAGGGGGCAGACCTAAGCAGTGCCAATCTACAGGGGGCAAACCTGCAAAGTGCCAATCTACAGGGGGCACACCTAGACAGTGCCAATCTACAGGGGGCACACCTAGACAGTGCCAATCTACAGGGGGCATACCTAGGGATTGCCAATCTAAAGGGGGCACACCTATACAATACCAATCTAAAGGGGGCAGACCTAGACAGTGCCAATCTACAGGGGGCAGACCTAAGCAGTGCCAATCTACAGGGGGCAAACCT
>JAQYWP010000117.1 GCA_029379285.1 Rhizonema sp. PD38 | reverse complement strand
TCGCTAACGCTACCGCTGACGCTCGTTCGCCTTTGGCGTCTCCCCTTGGGAGAAGACTCGCTAACGCTGACGCTCGTTCCTCGCTACCGCTTCGCTAACGCAGTCCCCTAGGTCGGGCTAACCCCTTCGGGTGACGCTCGAAGACTCGCTACCGCTACGCTAACGCCAGATGCCTGCGGAGGGAAACCCTCCCGCAGCACTGGTCTCACCTCCTGCTTTCTCTGTCTCACCGTTCGCCCTTACCAATGATGTGGTTCATTTAGGTAAAAATTGCTGTAAAGACACTGCAACAAGTTGCATAGTTGCACACATGTTAGAATTTAAAGAGAACTTTTTGCGCTCATCTTTTCTTTTTGTCAAAACGTACGGTTCTCTCTAATCATCTATCACAGATAAGGAGTTGATAGGCATTATTACCTTGCAATATCACAAGCCAACGCATTTTCATTTTGAACCGTTTATTATGTGATGCAAATGACTCCCGACCAAAGAGCCTTGATGATCGAACATACCCAACTTTACGGGAAACTCAGAGAATCTTGCCACTTATTAGACAATGCTCAACAAGATATCGAAGACTATGTAAAAGCGGTTGACTTTGAACTAGAAAAGGGCAGGCAGATTCAGAAAAATTTTCTACCCAGCCAAATCCCAAAGTTGCTCGATTGGGAGATTGACGCCTGTTTCTATCCCGCCCGTCAGGTAGCTGGTGACTTCTATGACGTTTTCATGCTTCCTGGTGACTACGTAGGACTAGTGATTGCTGATGTCTGTGATAAGGGCGTAGGCGCAGCACTATTCATGGCTTTATTCCGCAGCTTAATCAGAGTCTTTTCTGGACAAACCCGCCTAGATGGATTTTCTATAATTGGCAATGACGAGGGTTTGAGATCTTTGACTAATCTTCCGGAGACAATCGACTTAAACCAGATCAACGCACTGAAGGCTGTTGCGCTCACGAATAACTATATTGCTCAGGAACACAGTGATATGAACATGTTTGCCTCGCTTTTTTTTGGGGTGCTAAATCCTGCAAGTGGCTGTTTAACTTACATTAATGGAGGACATCCACCTCTTTTTATAGTCGGCGACTCTGAAGTGAAAGCGAGTCTCAAACATACAGGAGCCGTGGTGGGAGTCATACCTAATACGAAGTTTGAAGTTCAGCAGGTTCAGCTAGAAGTGGGTGACATCTTGATTGGCTATACTGACGGGGTAACAGAAGCTCGCGCTCCTAACGGTGAGTTTTTTACTCTTCAACGACTGCTATCAGCCATAGAGCAGCCCACCTCCTCAGCATCTGACTTGATAGAGTGCATTAAAACCAGTTTGTTCAATCACATTGACAACGCCCAGCACTTTGATGACATTACCATGCTGGCAGTGCGGCGGACATCCGTAACTGAAGGCGTACGCCCCACAGGATCTTAACCTATTTTCCTGAGCTATATGTTTTATCTTGACATTGTTAATAATTATTCGTCACTTTGTTCACCAAATAATTCACCTAAATCACGATAACCACTTACTACCCGTTAAATTTATATTCCTCTTTCTATGAGGCAATAAAATATTAGATAATCATCAACACGAAATATTAGGCAACGAAGGATAAAGTTCATCCCGCTTGCGTCCTATGTTGTGGAAATTTAGGATTACGCGATCGCCTATCTTGGAGTACACGGACGAAGTAGACGCGGAACGTCTTTTTGTAAGACACCGTTTCGCAAATCTGTATTCGTATGAAGATATGAGCTTAGGAATTATGTAAAAATAACTTGAACAATTACGAGTCAGATTTTGGCTTGATAATATAGTTCCACTCACCATGAAAAGAGTTTCGCGATTGGGGCAATGGCATCAAATTCAGTGTCTGTGACTTTAATTCCGGTTTTATAGACATTTTCATCTCTCCCTTGCTTCGACTTCTAATCCCTGTGTAGTGGTGGTATTACGGATGAGATTAATCACTACTTGCAAACTTGTTAATGGTCTACCTCGCCAGTTAGTTGTGATGTGACAAAATAAACGATGCTCAATTTTATTCCATTTACTTGTGCCAGGAGGAAAATGGCACACATGAATATTTTTGCCAGTCTCGGTGGCAAGCTCTTGCAGTTTTAACTTCCATAGTCGAGAGCGATAACTGTTGCTACCACCACAATCTGCCGTAATCATTATATTCTCACTATTTGGATACAGAATATTTCCCATTGAGTACCACCAATGACGAATAGACTCAACTGCTTTCCTCTGCTGTATCATGGTCAATGCCAACATTCACCCATCCTTTATTCCAGGTTAAGTCATAAATTCCATAGGGAATTGCTTTACCTAATTGGGGGTCAACAAAGTCATGCATCTTTACCTCCACAGGCTGTTCCTTCTCGCACCATTCAGTTCCAGGGTTCTTAAAGTCTCCGATTAACTCTTTTTTCTTGGTATCAACTGAAATTACAGGTTCGTTTTGGGATTGGAAATATTTGACTTGGCTTGAAATATGTAAAAACTGGTCGTCGCGATCTGCGATCTGCTGAACCGTCACGGGTCTTACGATTCGATTGTAAGCTGTAGCCAAGCGATTCAAGTAAATTGTAAACACTTTTAGGACTAATTCTGTGCCCCCCAAGATTGAGTGAGGCAGCAAGTTTTACAACACTTTTAGAGGTCCATTTTAGCGGGGACTCTGGATCTCAAGAGCGTCATTGGTTCAATCAGTGATTCCAAATCTGATAGCAGCATTGCGTCTTGTTCTTCCAGTAGTTTACGTCCACCACCATTAGTACGGATTCTAGTACTGTCATCCTCTGTTTTAGCCCCCGGAATGTTCTGATAGCAAACGCATCCCCGCATGAATTGTAGTGCGGGATAGTCCAGTGGCGATCGCCACCTGACTGACGCCTCCCCACCCCAGGCTTCGGGCTTCAATTGCTGCCCAAATACGCCGTGTTTTCTCGTTCAAGTAGGGCAATAACGTTTCATACTTGTCTTGAATGCTTTCGACTACCTGGTTATCAGACATATAAGGCTTTCTTTCGGTTACATTCTCATGATCTAATCCTCCGGTAAATTGTTCAATTTATTTTTACATGATTCCTTAGTGCAAGAAAACTTACTTTTACTACCAGCATAGCTGGGCTGATTGATGGTTGCAGTAGTGCTGATTGTGATCGCAGTTGCTACCAACACTCTACTTAATAGCGGTAGTATCATAAATTACTATAATAAAATTAAGTTAGTATATTACGAAAAAGATTATACCAATTCAATTAAATTAAGTATATGACTTTTTTTTCAGGCGTTCTGCCGAAACTCCAATGGAGGAATGTTTAATCCTGATTGCTACTCAATGCATCTAAATATTTTACAAAAATACATTGCCCTAATTCAGTTTCTCTCCAGTCATTCATAAACCAAAACTTAGTTTTACTAACTATCCCTTAATTCCCAAAACAAAAAAATTAAACTCACCCATCATTTACTTCCAAAAGCCGCCTTAACTCCTGCTTTAAAACCTCCTTATCTGGCAAATAAAGTTGATATCTCGACACAAAAAGCTGATTAGAAATACCACCTGTCGCATACTCAACCAGAATCTCATCCTTATCTCGCGCCAACACAATCCCTATCGGCTCGTTGTCATCCTCCATATTCTCCTCAGCCCGAAAATAATTTAGATACATATTCATCTGTCCAATATCCTGATGAGTCACCGCTCGCGTCTTCAGATCGATTAAGACAAAACACTTGAGAATGCGATGATAAAACACCAAATCCACATAAAAATGCGTGTTGTTTAATGTAATTCGGTATTGCTGTCCAATAAATGCAAATCCCTTGCCCAACTCAAGTAAAAACTTCTCCAACTCAGCAATTAACCGATTTTCTAACTCACTCTCACGATAATTGCGGTTTGGTAAATCCAAAAACTCGAACACATAAGGATCTTTCACCACATCCCGCGCCGACTCGATCCGTTGCCCATCCTTAGCCAGTGCCAAAATCTCCGCCCGATCCTTACTCAACGCCACTCGCTCAAACAAAGCCGAATCCTTCTGGCGTTTCAACTCCCGCACACTCCAGCGATCTTGGATGCACTGCTGCTCATAAAATGACCGCTCCAAATCATCCGAAATAGCCAAAAGCTCTGTATAGTGTGACCAACTCAATTTGCCAGACAGTGTTTGGCAATTCTCATACTTCAAATAAAACAGACGCATATACTGCAAATTAGAACGGCTAAACCCTTTACCATACGTCGCTTTCAGATCTCGTGAAAGCACCTGTAACAACTGAGAGCCATATTCTGCCCGTTCCTTACCTTGCTGCTCAAATTCGACAATATACCGCCCAATCTGCCAGTAAGTTTCTACTAAAACTGAATTAACCTGCTCAACAGCCCGTTGTCGCCCCAACGCCAAACACTCACGAATGCGATCTAACAACTGCTGATATGAACCATCATTTACCGCTAAATCACTCATAACTAAAACGCTGCATCATTGATTGCGCTCGTTTCATATTAGCAACCTGCATTCGTTGCTCTCCCTTTGCTTTGGCCAGTGCCAGAATATCCTGCCATGCTTGGGGGTCAGCTTCATAGTGTTCAAATAATGTTATGTTGTGTTATCTTTATTGTAGAAGTGCAACGTTCTATTCGATTTCTTCTACCGCTAGTTTTTGGGGAAATTTAGGATTACGCGATCGCCTATCTTGGAGTACACAGACGAAGTAAACGCGGAACGTCTTGTCGTAAGATACCGTTTCGCAAATCTATATTCGTATGAAGATAATCGCTAACTAAATGACAACCGTAAGTAAGAAGCTTGTGCGAATTTAGAACACGATCTAAATCCCAGAGAATCACGGTTCGATCTTCACTTGCCGAGGCGATTGTCTTACCGTCGGGACTGAATGCAACTCCCCATATTTTCGCGTTATGATCGTCCAAAGTCGCCAGCACTTTTCCGTCTGGCTGCCAAATTTTTACAGTTTTGTCATCACCAGTAGAAGCAATCATATTACCTTGTGGACTAAATGCAACTCCCCATACAGGAGCATTATGACCGTAAAAGGTGGTCAGCAAACTCCCATCACTCCTCCATAGTTTCACTGTCTTATCAACGCTAGAGGTGGCAAAGATATTACCTTGAGGACTAAAAGCGACTGCGGTCACAAAACTAGTATGACCGAATAGCGTAGTCAATAATGTGCCATTGCGTCTCCATAGTTTCACTGTCTTGTCCCGACTTGTTGAGACAATCATCTGACTATCAGGACTAAAGGTCACTCCCCAAACCTCATTCGTATGACCGGGAAGAGTTGTGATATAAGTACCATCACGCCTCCAGAGTTTCACTGTATTGTCATCACTTGCTGTCGCAATCATCTGATTATCTGGGCTGAAAGCGACGGCGTTTACATAACCAGTGTGACCAACGAGTGTGGTTTGTAAGGTGCCCCTTCGGGATTCGTCAGTCGCCTGCGGAGGGATACCCTCCTGCAGCGCTGACTCACCATCAAGCTTCCAGAGTTTCACTGTATTGTCATAACTTGCGGAGGCAACTGTCTTACCATCAGGACTGAATGCAACTCCCCAAATTGCTGCATTATGAGCATTGATCGTCGTCAATAAAGTGCCGTCGCGCTTCCAGAGTTTTACGATCCCTTCCTCACTTGCCGAGGCAATCGTTTGACTGTCAGGGCTTATGGAGACTGCATTCACTCTTGATTTATGACCATTGAGAGTCGTCAGCAAGGTATGGTTCCAATGCCAAAGTTTAACCGTTTTATCATCACTTGCTGAGGCAATAGTATCACCTTGTGGACTGAAAGCTACTCCCCAAATCGTCCCGCTATGACCATTCAGGGTGGTAATTTCTGTACCATCAAGCTGCCAAACTTTGATTGTCCTGTCCCACCCGCCTGAAGCAATTGTATTACCTTGTGGGCTGAACGCAACTGCATAAATTTCATCATTATGACCGTTGAGGATCTTTTGCCTCGTGCCATCAAGTTTCCAGAGGGTGACTTTTTTATCCCAACTTGCCGAAGCAATTGTATTACCTTGTGGGCTAAACGCGATCGCACTCACTGGAGCGCTATGATTGAGCGTCTTCAACAAATTTCCGTGTGTGTCCCACAGTTTAACTGTTTTGTCCCAACTTGCGGAGGCAATTGTATTACCTTGTGGGCTAAACGCGACTGCGCTCACTTGAGCACTATGTCCTTTCATTGTGCAGAGCAAAGTGCCATCGCGCTTCCAGAGTTTCACTGTCTTATCTCCACTTCCAGTGGCAATTGTCTGACCATCAGGACTAAATGCCACAGTGTAAACTTGAGCGTTATGACCTTGAAAGGTAGTCAATAAACTGCCATCGCGTTTCCAGAGTTTTACTGTTTTGTCTCCACTCCCAGTCGCAATGGTATCACCTCGTGGACTGAACGCCACAGTGTAAACTTGATCGCTATGACCCTTAAGTGTAGTCAGCAGAGTACCATCGCGCTTCCAGAGTTTCGCTGTGTTGTCTGCACTTGCTGTCGCGATCGCCTGACCGTCAGGACTAAATGCCACGGTGTAAACTTTATTACTGTGTCCTGAAAGGCGGTTGTACTCATCTGCCCCGTATATTGCGCGTTTTAGGACTGATTCAACTTGATTGTGAGTGTCTGCATCAACACTATTTAACATTTGTAGTTTCTGTTTTCCTCTCAGTGCTTCTATAAGCGCATCTAATCTATTATTTGAGGTAAATAGTGCTTCTGAGGATGTCGAGATCGCCTGGATTTCCCTAAGTTGTGCTTTTTGCGATTGCCACCAAGCTATGCCTGCCAATGAGAGCGCTAACACTAAACCACTAACTAGCCCAAAGATCGTCAATTGTTGCCTCTTCTTATGCTTTTCAATCTCGTGATCGCGTAGTTCCAAGGATGTCTGAATAAAACTTCTCTCAAGAGAACTCAGTTCCTCTAAACGATTCATCTGCCAATATTCTGCATCGGCTAAAGGTTTTCCTCGCAACAACGCTCCTTCATCATGACTGCTATTTTCCCATTGCCGGATTGCCGCCCGCAACTGGTCTTGAGCGCGACGAAATTCACCATCTATTTGCATCCAGTACTCTAGGCGTCCCCAACTTTTAATCAGCGCCTCATGCACAATTTCCACCGTTTCGCAGGAGGTGGACTCGTCAAGGTTTGTCACCACCAAGCGCGTAGAAGCCAAGCGCGTTACCAAATCCCAGTTTTCTTCTTTCACTTCGTTGCGAGTCGCCAACCTTCGAGTTGCTTCTACACTGTCTCCCAAGCGTACCAACTGCATAAATACCCGTTGTGCCCTAAACCGATCCGCTTCATGTAAGTTTGCATACACATACTCTGCATGATTAGCCAGCGCTTCCTCTACTCCGCCAATTTCCTCGTAAGCCTGATGCGTCAACCGCCCACTCTGCTGTTTTGACCATAATTGAGTCAGGGCAAACTCTAACAACGGTAAACTTCCCGACTCTCCTTCAACATCATGAATAAGTTTATTTGTCAACTCATTTTCCAGACTCACCTGCATTTGTGCTGCTGGCTTTTCAATGACTGAGTGCAATTCCTCACGACTCATCGGTGCCAAGTTCAGAACTGCCCCTTGCAAAGCATCACTGAAGGGACGGTAAGATAAAGCATATCCATAAAAGTCAGCCCTTAAGGTCGTTACGAGAGTAAAGGCGGGAGTATAACGACAAGCAGTCAGCAATGCATCTAAGAATGGCTGATGTTCGGACTCTGGAGTTTGAGTGTAGAGTTCCTCAAACTGATCGGCTATGAGTACCAGTCGAGTGCCGGGGTTTTGCTGAACGAGCTTTTCTATAACTTTAGATAATGTTTGGCATTCCCTCAAAGCCAACGCCAATTCCATTTCCTCTCTCGACACAAGAGGTGCGATCGCTGCTGCCAAGGCTTTGATGGGGTTGTTTCCTGGACGAAACGAGACAATCTGCCACCGCACAAAATTGTCTTGACGTAACAGGGGAATCAACCCAGCAAAAACCACACTCGACTTACCGCTACCACTAGCACCGACGACAGCCACCAACGGCTTTCTTTTCACTGCCTTCGCCAAATCCAGAGTAAACTGCTCGCGCCCAAAAAATAAATGTGAGTCTTCCTCTCGAAAGGCAAATAAACCGCGATAGGGACAAGGAGGAGTTCCACCTAGTTTTAGCCAACTCGGCGGTTCTGCTGCTGGATTAATGCAAATTGTAGGTAACCAAGAAGCACCGGGAAAGTCATCCTCCAATCCTTGGAGTTTCCTACGTGCTTGCTGTACTGCAAGGTATAAAGGCAGTCGTGAGAGCGCAAAAGCCTCCATGAAATGCTTAAAAAATTCCTCTGCCACAATGTTCGGGACTGGTTCCCGCATTACAATTACAGCAGGAATGTTTAATTTTTCCAAAGAGATCGCCAATCCCAATCCATCACAAGAATTAAAAATCGCCAAGCGTAAACCTTTGTCAATTGCTGCTTTCAGAGCTTCCTCTAGTTGTTCAATTGTCAGGCTATTATTTGTTTTATTTTCATTAATGTAAATCTTACCCGTTTCACCTAAAGTTTGACTGTGACCAGCAAAAAACAGGATATCCCAACCATCTGCATCCCAAAGCTGTGTGTTGAATTCCTGACGTGAAGGCTTGACAAGAAATACAACTTCTGCACTTTCTATACTTTTGAGAAATTTGATTTCTGCCTCTAAGTTGATGCCTTGGCTGTTGCCTAGAATCGCCAAAATTCTGACTTTATTCCGGGGGATTTTTAGTTGATTTAGAGGTTTATACTCAGACAGAGACAGAGCGGCTTCTGCTAAAGGATAATCCCGATAGAAGTCGCAGCGATGCCATGGTAGTCGTCGCATCAAGTCATCGTCGGTTTCCATCACAATCCGAATTTCTGCTCCAGGGTCGAGTTGCGATCGCATTTGCCGACTAACATTGAGAAACCCCTCAGAATTTAGCCAACGATTCATGCCTTCTTGTAACTTTTGGCATACTTCATCAAAACCAAGCTGAGAGACGTTTGTGATATACCCATCATCAATTTCAAGTTCATCATCATCTACTGTTGATGAGTGACGTAGATGTTTGCGATCGCACAAAGCTTGATAAATTGACTGCCAATTTCTGTAGAGTTCAATCAATTCTGGGGCTGGAGGTAAACTGCCGATCAATTGCTGTCTTTGGGGACGATCTGCTGCCCACAGTTGAACGGTTAACTTAGGAAAACCATTGTGCGAATCGCCACTTCCTGGATTAATGACAACTGTGTTGCTCATGAATGAAGATGCACTTAATTTTGCTTTGGATAATGCAATCTACAAACTTAAGTTATAACGTTTCGCATTCTTTCAACAAAAAAACTTCATCGTTCAAAGCCAAACGCTAAAAACCCACCATCAACTGCGATGCACTGCCCTGTAATGTAAGTTGCTAATGGCATACAAAGAAAAGCTACCAAACCTGCGACTTCCTCCGGTTCACCGATTCGCTTCATAGGTGTACGCGATATCACAGGATTCAAAACATCTGGATTGCTTAAAAACGGTTCGGTAAGTGGGGTATAAATAAACCAGGGAGCAACAGTGTTGACCCGAATACCATCACCAGCCCATTCCACAGCAAGAGAACGAGTAAGTTGGACAATCGCCGCCTTAGTCATTGCATAGGGTGAGCCAGTCCCAACCGAAGTCAGTCCAGCAACTGAACCTATATTAACAATACTACTACGACCTCCAGTTTTAAGCAACGGGTATGCCAGTCGGCACATTTCAAATAGAGAAGTCAGGTTTGTTTGGAAGATAGATGTATATTCATCTTCAGTATAGTCCTGTGTCTTCTTCCGAATATTAGTACCGACATTATTCACGAGGATATCCAATCCTCCCATATCGTTCACCCGTTCAAAAATTGCTTGACGACCATCAGATGTTGTCACATCTGCCGCAACTCCATGAACTTTCAATCCTTGACTCCGCCACTCCTCCAACTTTTGCTTGACTGTTTCTTCATTCCGTGCAACTATCATTACCTCCGCATTAAGTGAAAGGAACTCTTGGGCGATCGCTCCTCCAATCCCCTTCGTTCCTCCAGTAATTAAGGCTTTTTTACCACTCAGTGTCCAACGCTGATTATCCATGAATACTCCATCCTACATAGTAATCGTTAGAGGATTGGTAAATTGTACACCCTCAATCGTTATACACCACAACCAAATGCAAACCTCGTTTTCCGTTGTATACGCGGATTAAATTTTGAAGTCCCTTAACAAAAAAGAATTCAGGAGTCACTCGCTGTGAATTCAGCAGAAGGTTAAGCGAGTGGCGGATGAATTTTGGGTGAAACACCACACCAAATTGGAAATTTGGTGGTGCTTCTAGGTGGAGGTGAGAATCCCCTACTGATTGATTCTGACTCCTGACTCCTGACTTGTGACTCCTTCTTCAATTACTCAGCTTTTTATATGATTTATATTTTTGGTAAAATCGGTTAAAACATAATATTATTATCATACTATTTTGGTAACCGTTCACAGGATTCCGAAACGTTACCGGAAAAAATAAGTACACATTGATGGTAGATTAAGAGGCATGGATGTAAAGTGTCTCATTTTCGGGATTGAAATCCCGAATTCAGATTGGGAAAAAACTCCACCCAGTGTCAAAGAACTGGTGGAGAAGATGGGGCAGCGTCTAAAGCAATCAGAAAAAGAGTTAGCCGACAAGGAAGCCCAAAAGCAGGAACTGATAGAAAAAATCAACCGGACATCAAATAATTCGTCATCTCCCCCATCTGCTGACCCACTTAGTGCCGAAAAACGTGTTCGCAGAGAGAAAAGTGGTAAAAAACGTGGTGGGCAACGAGGACATAAAGGGCACAGTCGATTTTTATCCGACCCATCAGAGTGTGAAGAGATTTTAAACCATCACCCAGAGACTTGTAGCTGTTGTGGTGAGAAATTAAGTGGAGAAGATGCAAACCCCTATCGTCATCAAATAGTAGAAATTCCCCCGATTAAACCAATAGTCATAGAACATCGCTTACACCAACTGATGTGTGACAACTGTGGGGCTTTTACCTGTGCGAGGTTACCGGAGGATGTTAATCCTAGTGGGTATGGGATGAGAGTAGTCGCTCTGGTTGCGGTTTTAAGTGGGGTATACCGTCACTCTCAGAGAATGGTGCAAAGCGCTATGTCGGACGTGTTTGGAATTCCGATGTCCTTGGGTACGGTCAGCAAACTCAGGCTAGAAGTCAGCTCAGCCCTAGAAAATGTAGTGGAGTCCGCCAAAATCTACGTCCAAAACTCAAGAGTGGTTGGAGCGGACGAAACGCGGTTTATTCAGGGAAACGTGGATGGGTGCAATCAGAAAAATACTCAAGCTTGGCTGTGGATAATGGTCACACCTTTAGTCGCTTTTTTTGAAATTACTCTGTCTCGTTGCACTCAAACAGTAAAAAATCTCTTGGGCGAAAATTTTAGTGGGATTTTAAACTCAGACCGCTATGCCTCATACAACTGGGTAGATTTGGAACAACGTCAATTATGTTGGGCACACTTAAAACGGGAATTCGTAAAAATTTCAGAGCGTACAGGAGTCTCAAAGCAAATTGGAGAAGCGCTGTTAAAGCTTGAAGAGGAACTATTTAAACTTTGGTATCAAGTCAGAGACGGAACTTTGTCACGTTGCGAGTTCCAACTCAACGTTCAGTTGATCCGTGATTCAATCAAGTTTTGTTTACTTGAAGCGGCAAACTATGAGGTTGGTTACAAAGAGAAAACTCCGTTTGCGAAAACTGTTCGCACGTGTCGGCAAATTTTAAAAGTTGAACCCGCCTTGTGGTTGTTTGTCGATGTTGAGGGTGTAGAACCAACGAATAATGCGGCAGAAAGAGCAATACGCCCTGCGGTCATCTGGCGACGTACCAGTTTTGGTTCTCAAACTAAAGCAGGTAGTACTTTTGTGTCTCGGATTTTAACTGTTGTCACTTCCCTCAAATTTCAACGTCGCAACATATTGGAGTTTCTCACTGAGGCTGTGGGTGCCCAACGTGATGGTACGCCTGCACCATCTTTGCTAAGAGACCTTCTTGAAGTCCAATGACCGCTCGCTTCGCTCGAATTCACTCATTCAAAATTCAAAAAGCTTCAAAATGCATTGTATAAAATACCACTAGACTTGAGGGGGTGGGATTCTGATGCGGCAGCCCAACTTTGGCGATCAACATCGCACAAGAGCGCAATTGTCAGCGATCGCTCCGTGGTCGATTACGATCACTTATATTTCGGTAGAGATTGTAGTTTGATAACATGCCCTAGTCCCTGAAACACTTTTAATTAACCACTTGTTGCCCTCACGAGTCACTCAGCAACTGGGGAAGATTTGAAGGCACGAGCGGAGTACCGGGTGCGGGCTACGATAACCGCCAACTGCCACTCAGAGGTCTAATAGCCCGTTCCCGGTACCGCCAAATAAGGGCGCAGCGTTCCCCAGTTGCGTCACTTTCAACCCCCCCTGAACGGTTACCTATTTTGCATGCATTAATAAATGAATGACTCGCTTTATTCATGACCAGTTTGCGAAAGACTATCTCGAAGAATTATTAACCTCTTATGGGCAGGTTAACCCATCTCGTCCTGTTATTGGAGAAGTACAAGAAATAGATGTTTTGTTTTTTCCTTCTGTCAAACAAAATCCTAATCTAAAAGTTTTGGGATTACTGGGAAGATTTGCAGAATACCCTGCTATATTTGAACCTTTTCGGAATGCAGCATCTGAAGATGAAATCGGAGATTGCATTTTTAAATGGTGGCAGGTAAAGGCTGAACTTCGACGAGAGGCTAAACGAGATAACACTTCTCTAAATAAGTTAGATATCCCAAAATTGTGGGTACTTACTCCAACTGCGTCTTCAAAAGTATTATCTAGCTTTGGTGCTACTCAAAAAAAAGCTTGGTTACCTGGAGTACATTTTACCGTCAATGCTTTACGAACAGCAATTGTTGCGATTCATCAACTTCCTGATATCCCAGAAACTTTATGGCTAAAGATTCTTGGACGAGGAAGCATACAAGAAAAAGCAATATTAGAATTACAATCATTACCAGCAGATCATCCGTTTCGTCAAGCTACACTAGAATTAGTTTACAATTTGCAGAAGAATTTAAGAGTTAGTCAACCTTTGGAAGCAGATGATAGAAACTTAATTATGCGGTTAGAACC
>JAQYWP010000920.1 GCA_029379285.1 Rhizonema sp. PD38 | reverse complement strand
AATAGTAACTGGGTAAATAGGGGCGTTACTAATCCAAACACCTGGATAAATATCGAAGTGATGAAGACTTCCAGCAGGACTCGCCAATATGGTTTGACTAACTCCAACAACTGCCAGAATGGTGTACTCGCTTCCTCACTTTCTTTCACCCCGGCTGTGGGTTGGGAAGGAGTGGAACGTGAGAAAGCTGAGCGTAGAGGTGGATATCGGGAAGACGCTGAATGACTCGCACATTTATCGATTCAGGCGTACTGATTGCTGGAGCAAGGGGCGAGGGAGCAATTGCAGAAAGGGCGCTGGCCATTCTTCAAGATTCAAACCGGGAGTTTGCATCCAGCATCTTTTTGAAACTAGAGGTGCTACCAAAAGCAATTTACAATCATCGAACCAAGGAAGTTAGGTTCGATGAGGAATATTTTGACGCAGTTGCTTACTAGGCAACAGACATTGAGCAAATTATCCAGAGTGCATATCGAGAGGTTAGTGAATCAGGATTGGGAGCAATGGATGCACTTCATGTCGCTGCCGCTATTTCAGTCAATGCAGTGGAACTTGTTACGAACGAAAAGCCAGAAAGGTCGATTCACCGCACCAAAAGCATACAAGTTATCTCTATTTGGTCTAATAGTAACACCTCATGACTAAAAAATGTTGAATTAAAGGATTATTCCTGGTTGTTTGCATAGAGTAGAGTTGACGTTTAACAGAATAATTCAGCAATTAATTTCTGATTGTATGCTTATTCATCTTACTGATAGACACGCTCAAATATTGAAGGAAAATTATCAACAGTTGAAAGCTTTTTTGTTTTGAAATAGTGTTTCAGTAAAAGGACTTGCGATCATCAGGTACGATTAGATTCGATGGTAAAATTGCCCAACTTAACTAACTACAGGTAACCCAGCTAACGCCATTGCGATTTCATCGTCACTGTACTCAGTATCACGTAATAATCCTGCCTGATAATCCATATAAGCCTGCATATCAAAGTGACCGTGACCGCACAGGTTAAATAAGATAGTCTTGCTAACACCTTCTTCCTTGCAACGCAGTGCCTCATCAATTGCACCTTTGACTGCATGATTGGCTTCTGGAGCAGGTAAAATCCCTTCAGTACTGGCAAAATTAAGCCCAGCTGCAAAACAGTCAATTTGTCCGTATGCTTTTGTCTCAATTAAACCTAAATTTACAATGTGACTGAGGATCGGTGACATGCCATGATATCGCAACCCACCTGCATGAATGCCATGGGGAACAAAGGAGCTACCGAGGGTGTGCATCTTTACTAAGGGAGTGAGATGGGCTGTATCGCCAAAGTCATAAGTATATTTGCCTTTAGTCAGGGTTGGGCAAGCAGCTGGTTCGACTGCCACAAATTTGAGGCGATCGCGTTCACCCCGTAACATAGCGCCCAAAAAGGGAAAGGCAATACCCGCAAAGTTACTACCACCACCCGTACAGCCGACAATGATATCGGGATAGTCACCTGCCATTTCCAATTGTGCCAGTGCTTCCAGACCAATCACAGTCTGATGGAGCAACACATGGTTTAGCACACTCCCTAAAGCATATTTCGTTTGCTCATCTCGTACTGCCATTTCCACCGCTTCACTAATGGCAATGCCCAAACTACCATTGCTGTCGGGATATTCTTTAAGAATCGAACGCCCTGCCTTAGTCTCATCACTAGGACTCGCGACAACCCGCGCACCATAAGCTTCCATCAAAGCACGTCGATAAGGCTTTTGCCGGTAGCTGACTTTCACCATGTAAACGACGATTTCTAAGCCAAAAAACGCACCTGCCAAGGAGAGTGATGAACCCCATTGCCCTGCACCAGTTTCAGTCGTTAAACGCTTGACTCCCGCTTTTTTATTGTAGTAAGCCTGAGGAATAGCTGTGTTCGGTTTGTGACTCCCAGCAGGACTGACTCCCTCGTATTTGTAGTAGATTTTTGCTGGGGTATCAAGGGCTTTTTCTAGACGTCGGGCGCGGTATAGCGGAGTCGGTCGCCACTGACGGTAAATTGATTGCACTTCGTCGGGAATTTCAAACGTCGGTTGCTGACTGATTTCTTGTTCAATCAACTGCTTTGGGAAAAGAGGTTCTAAATCTGCGGCTGTAATTTGCTTACCCGTACCGGGGTTGAGTACTGGCGGCATGGGCGTGGGTAAATCTGCCTGGATATTGTACCAGGCTGTTGGCATTTTATCTTCTGAAAGTATGTATTTAACAGTGTCCATCAGTGAAAAAGTGAGGGGAAACGTGCCAAACGTATTCCTATTTTGAAAAACTGTTGAGCATGAAACAATGATATTTCTTTTGCAACTTTTTGCAATAGTCTTTAAAGTTGACAAAACTGTGTGAGGCACTGCTCAGCCTACACAAGCGACAATTTCTGTTTTATAGTACAATTGTACTATATTAGGAGAAAAATCAAATTACCCTGTTTGTGGTGATAGTGGCGATACGGCGATACTGCTGTGGCTTTTGGCATCACCATCACACGTTGTCATGTCAGGGCGTCCACACGAGTTTAGTTTGAAAGGTAAAAGCGATGAATATTGCAATTGATACTAAACCGTTGTACCGCAAGGGACAACTGGTAGAAGTCCAAAGAGAAGATGTCATCTACCATGGTGTTGTCATTAAGGTGAGAGAAGTTAAGCGATTGTGGGACCAATGGATCTATATTGGGCAGTGCGTTGACTATCCCTACAAACAGCGCTATTACCAAAATAACGCTCATCGTTATGAATGGGCTTTATTTGAAGATGAAATAACGTTAGTCCAATTTCCTTCTACCCCCTACACCTTTATATAAAAAAATTTCCAAATTATGTAATTTAGTCAAGTCCAAGCTACACTCAAATTGGGAAAAATACAGTTTGACAAATGGCAAGAATGACCATTGACCAGTTACAGATTTTCCTGGCGGTGGCGCAGCATATGCACTTTACCCGCGCAGCTGAGGCGCTTTACATTACGCAACCTTCTGTTAGTGCTGCCATCCAAAGCCTTGAGGAACAATATGGTGTTAAACTGTTTAATCGAGTTGGTCGTCGCATTGAATTAACACTTAGTGGCAAGATGCTACAAGTAGAAGCACAAAAAATTCTGACTCAGGTGGAGTTGACTGAGCGAGGATTGCGAGAATTAAACGATCTCAAACGGGGTGAACTCAAGTTAGGTGCAAGCCAAACCATAGGTAATTACTGGCTTCCCCACTTCATTAGCTTGTTTAAGCAAAAGTATCCTCACATTGATGTGGATTGTACATTAGGAAACACTACTGAAATTAGCGAAGGAATAGTTACAGGGTTGTTTGACCTCAGCCTAGTGGAAGGGGAAGTGGAAGCATCGGTTTTAGCTTCTCTAGAACTACGAATTGTCGGCGGAGACTGCTTGCAAATTGTTGTCGGTCAATCTCATCCTTGGTTTGAACAAGTGGTAGTTGATGTAACAGAATTAACAAATACTGCCTGGGTAATGCGTGAGAAAGGCTCAGGAACCCGTCAGCAGTTTGAGCAAGTGCTGAGACACTGGGGTATTGAAGCAACACAGTTAAATGTAATTTTGTCAATGAAAAGTGGTGATATGGTCAAAGCAGCCGTTGAGAGTGGAGTAGGCGCTGCGGCGGTTTCTAACCTAATTATTGTTAAAGAACTACGTCTTGATATGCTTCGTCGTATTAAAGTTACAGATGTTGCAAAAGACACTACTGATTCCGATCTACTCTCACGACCCTTCTTTTTATTAAAGCATCGAGAACGGTTTCAAACCCGTGTTTCCCAAGTATTCGAGCAATTGCTAGTATCGGCTCAAATGCAGGAATAGCTGTAGCTGTCAATAAACCTCTTTTTATTCTCTTAAATTTTTACTAATCAAATTTTCTAGTTTAATTCATTAAAATCTTTTTCGGGTCTATTGACAGCAATATATTACAGG
>JAQYWP010000919.1 GCA_029379285.1 Rhizonema sp. PD38 | reverse complement strand
GAGCAACTAGGGGCTTTTAAATTATGGCTGAATAGAACAGACCTTTACGGACCTAATGGTGAAGCTGTTCTCCTAAAAACGGCAGGAATTCGCAGTATACTTTCACACTATCATTCACCCTTAAATTGGTTGTTCGGACTTGGTCCTGGTCATACGATTGGAAAATTAGGAGGGTGGATCATTCGCGATTATGGAAGTATGCTGAAACCACTAGGAATTACAAGTAATCCTGTAAGTGAGGAGACATGGGCAATAGTGAACGGAAGTTGGCTTGGCGTAAGTACCACTATGTTTTCTCCTTTATTTGGTTGGGCAGGCTTCTGGGGAGATTTGGGATTTTTAGGTTTAGGAGCTTATCTATATATTTGGTATATTGTCTGGAATCGGCTTTGCTTAGAAGACCTTTCTAAGTTAATAGTTCTTACCACATTTGTTTTTGGTTTGATTTTCTCTCAAATGGAAGAGCCAGGATATATGCTTTCCGTAGCTCTTTTAGTTGGCATCCGATGGCATGAGATGCAAAATGCTAAGCGATCGCGTCAATCTCAATACCTTTCTACAGTACAGCAGACCAAACTTGGTAGACAGATTCTTTGATACTTCATTTGCAAATAAAACCTGCGAATGAGGCGAACAAGAATATGACCTTAAATCCTAAATTATTCGTGAAAAACAAGATACCCGACTTCTCTAGGAAGTCGGGTATCTGTCTATGTTATCTAACACTATTATACAGAGGTACCGTTTCTGGCTCACGGATTTTCATTGCACGAAGGTTCTGAAGAGTTAATTGTTTTGCTACTCTATTCTGCTCTTCCTTAATATTAAGTAAGTAATCAAATACACCTGAACTATTAGATCCGGTTACTCTGTATGACAAAGAGACTTCTGCATTATTTATTTGCGCAACAGGTATATTAACAGGTACATTTTGAAGAGGACCAAAAGCTGCGCCGAGAATCTCTGTTTTGCTTCCTTTAGAAGCATCAAGCACTGTAAAAGGTCCTTCAGTCTTCAAGCCAAGTACCCAAACTTTCCCAGCTACGTTACGAAGCTCCGGACTTACGTGTTCAATATTAAGCTGACGTGCCCAGACATTCTGAGGATAAAGAATTGAGAGTGGGCCAATAACATCTTCAACAAATAGATCACCTGTCCCCTTATTGGTATTACTATAAGAGGTAAAATCACAATGACGAATAACAAGAGTCCTTTTTGATGCATGAGATATACCTCCTGTTAAATACAAATGTTCAAGGAGAGTATATGAGTTCTTACCATCCTCAAGCCTGAAGATTGGACCTTTAAAGCCTGGCTTAGGATCAATAGATGACTGCATACCTATAAGCTTTTTAAGGTTCTTACGTAAGATAATCGTAGAGCCAACTGAATAATTACCATTTGGCAAATAGACAACTGCCTTTCCAGAATCAATCGCCGCTTGAATTCCTGCTGCATCATCATCTGACATATTAGTACCTGAAGCACCGAAACTTTCAGCATTTGCCCACTCAGATAACTTCGTTGATTCGTAAAGAGGAGTCGGCTTTACAGGAAGATGAAGAGAAGTTTTTTTGCTGGGAAATAGACTTATAGGCTGTTGCGAAGTGTATTCTTGAATAAAGGAGACTTTGATATTTTTCTCACCATGACTTGTGTCATGTACAGCAGTCGCATAATCACGTACCTTAATATTTTTCAGGACTAATTCTCCTGCATTCTGAATAGCAACACCGTTTTTCTTCGCTTCATTTCCTCCACTTAGGGAAGAGTCAGTGAGAACCACAAAGCCGTGTTCACCTTTCACTGATAAGGCAGGTACATCATTAACACTTGTGAGCCCTGCTATGCTAAGAGTGTTTTGCTGGTTTTCTATTCCAACAATACGCTGTTGTTTTAGCAAGATGTCTTCAAAGGTCATGTGATATTCAAAATGTCCTACGCTAATCCCGTAATCAAATCCATAAATAGACACGTTCTTAATCAACGCTGGACCTGGCCAGTTACGTTGCATAGAAATGCCAGCGATGCCATCAATTTTTGATGAGACAATATTAACGTCTTCAATTGCTCCTCGATTACTAGCAAGGTAGTCAATACCTACAGCACCTTTATTTCCTGTTCCTACATCAACTGTGAGATGAAAAATTGAATGACGAAATGCTCTGTTGCCGCCTCCTGAAGGATTTGAATTACCATCGACTTCTGAGCCAGTCATGATTACAGGTTTTGGGTTTAAGGGATTTGAAAATGCAGGGAGATTATCCTGAAGCTTCAAGATAGTTTCTTCACGTGATTCTCCCATAAGAATCATACCGGAAAGCCAGCCATCACTATACCCTCCTTGCCCTATTCGGCTTGCAAGCGTGTCACTTATTAAATAAGTTCCTTTAGGGATAAAAATGAATGGAGGAGATCCGGCGCGACTTTGAGTGTTAATCGCTTTTACTATTGCTCGTTGAATTGCGGCTGTGTCATCAATGTTGTCATTTGGTTTAGCGCCAAAATTAAGAACATTGACTATCCGAGAATCGCTAGGAGGCACAAATGCCGATCCACCTCTAGGTACATTTGAAGGTGCAGTTGAAGTTGCACTTGAAGGTACTCTTGAAGGGTAACAAGCAATAAAAGCAAGGAGAAGGAAAACTAAGCATGATAATTTTAAAAGGTCAGTATAAACTGATCTTGATTTACGATACATATTTTCTCCTCCTCGTATTTTGTCAAAGAATTTAATTAAGATGAGTATTTGTCAGTGATTAAAAATTTTGATGACTTTACCTGATATCACAGATCTACCAAGCGCAATACCAGGTTTTTCAACATATTTAAACAGTAGGAAAGCAGCAGAGTATGTTAACGGTGCAACTACTGCAAATAAAATCATAAATTTAAGATAAGCAGGTTGAGATGTGTACCAAGGAAAACTATAAAACCAGTACGCTAAAGGCACTAATAGCAAGTTGTGAGCTAAGTAAACTGAATAGGAAGTATCTGACATAAATTCAGCAATTCGGTTACTTAAGATATTTTGAGTAAGCCGAAAAACTTTATTTATTTTCAAAACATCATCTGTTTCGTCATAAAACATAAGTGTAGTTAGGAGAGCGACTACAAACAGAATTACCTCAGCTTTTCTGCTATAACCAGAAATAATGATTAGCAATACTATCAGACAAATCGAAGTAAAAGTTTTCTTGTTTTTAAAATAGTAGGCTTCTGCTAATAATATACCTATAACAAAAAAATTGATTTTGAACAATAAAAATGCTGGTTGAGGAAACTGAGTTAATAAAAAATGATTCGCTATGAAGCTAACAATACATAAAGAAAGTGAAATCCAAAAGTAAGAAATTTTTTTGAATAGCAGCATCAAAAATGGAAATACAGCATAAAACTGCATTTCCAAACTCAAACTCCAATCAGGTATAGGCAATGAAGCTGTATATTTAGGAATTAAACCAAATATAAAAGTGATATGCGTTAAGACATTTACTAGGTCTACAGACGGAGTAGAAAGGTCAGCATTTAAGGTACTGTTTCCTGCCGGATTCAGCACTTTGTGAAAGTCGTTAAACTGCTGGTAGAAAATAAATGAAGGAATCATTAAGAGATAGTAAAGTGGAGCAATCCTAAAAAAACGGCGAATGTAGAAAATGTACCAAGTTTTAGAAGACTCCCAAGGCTGAGTTTTTTCCCGCTCCCGGTAATGGTAAGTCATTAAAAAACCAGAAAGTATCATAAAAACATCCACCGCCAAGGCGGCAGATTTAATGGGACCGTCCCAAGCTGCCCACGTCATACAGTGAGCAGTCATCACCAGAAGAGCCGCAGTTCCTCGAATACCATCCAAGTATGGAAACCACTCTTTTTTCGCTACATTAGCAGTCATTTAATTTACTCCATATCTATTTAATTACTTAATAAGTAAATTCGGCTGAATATAAG
>JAQYWP010000918.1 GCA_029379285.1 Rhizonema sp. PD38 | reverse complement strand
CTCTTTATGCATTTCTGTAACATCTTGATACATAGTATTAAAGAATTGAACAAATTCTGTGTTGTCACTACCTCGCTCTTGTAATTTAAATAAAATATCTCTAATTTCAATTAATCGTTCATTTTTAAATTTCTCTAGCCTGAATTCAGTTAACTTTTGAATTAAGATCGGAATTTGCAGTGTATCCATAAGAGTTGTTGCAAAAATATCTGCGTGAATATAAGATGGTCCAGTATGTTTTCTATTCCCAAAAATAGTTTCGCTTCTTCTCGTTCCCGGTCGAGCTTTTTTACAGAAGCGATACATTGCCCCAACTATCCATGTAGCCTTACGAGGTAAAGTCTCAAAAAATCCTTTTGCCTGTTGATTGATACTTTGAATCAAGGGATTGTCATAAATTTGATTGGTAAGTTGGATAACTCGAGCTTCTTCTAATTTGTCAACATTACCGCCCAAAAGAATTTCAATAGATTTTCTTAAATGTTGTGCTCGCCATTGCAACACAGTCGAAATGAGTTCCTGAATTTCCGAGGCTAACAAACTCAAAATTAAGTAAATAAATATTAAGCTAAGCGCTACATTCAAGATAAATTGTATGTTCACTCTTTATATCTCTCCAACAATTAAAAAAGAAGATGTAAGCTTCCATGAGCGCACTTTTTTCCAGAAGCTCCAACGTCATCAATCACAAAGAACTAAGGACAAATCACCATCCTCACAAGTAATACCAATTTTAAAATGCGACAGAGGCATGACTTGTATTTGTGTTCTCACCGAACACAGGCCTTCAAATCCGTCTCCTGAAAGTTTGCCCCGGCAGCAAACCCTCAGGGGAACTATCCGCAAAGTCCCTGGCTCCAAAATGGTATTAAGTGTGCGGTTTGATAGAGTACAAGTTTATCAGGTTTTGTACTCAAAGCTTTCAGGCATAAAATATCAAAAAAGTATCAAAAAATTATTGCTAAAATTAAAAGTTTTGAGTAAATTTGAAATTGGAAGGTTCCCAACAACCTTAGTATGTGTTGACGGAAAAGCTATGATTCAAGTAAGCATTCAGCCGTCAGCCTAGAGGACCCCGCGATAGATCGAATTGCGTCACCTATGTTTACAAAATTATTGTCATAGCTGGCGGCATTTCGGTGCTTATAGTGAGTCCAGTCCTAAAGAAAGGTTTCCTCCTTTCTTCTCCTTTAAAGACGCTGCGCGCATGGGGTTGGAGCGTTACGAGGTAGGGCTGAATGCTAACCAATTCAAAGCCAGAAAGCCTACAATGTAAGCTTTTTGAATTTTGAATTTCTCTGTACTTGCAAATTCCAAGGGAGCGGCACCGATACTTAACATATGGCAACATTCGAGACTCCAGCACGTCTCTATGTAATCGAATTAGCAATCAATAATGATTATCCGAGAATATGCAAGAAGGAAGCTTTACTTGGGGTCGTCTAGAAAAACAGTATCGCACAGCTGATAAACGGGTTGATGGAGTATGGGTTGTAGTGCTGCTATTAGCAGCAGTATTACTTTTTACCATAAACTTAGGGGAATTGGCACTGCGAGATTGGGATGAAGGTACTGTGGCACAGGTTGCCCGTGAAATTTGGGAGGCACAAGCTGGTTCGTGGCATTGGCTTTACCCGACGCTGGGTGGGGAACCATATTATAACAAGCCGCCACTCATGCACCTACTTATTGCATGGACTTATTCTTTAGGAGGTGTGAATGAGTGGACAACACGCTTGCCAGGAGCAATCTTGACAGCTATTTCAGTACCTTTACTGTATTGCCTAGCGAGAGAGATATTTCGCCAACGCAGTGCTGCTGTTTATAGCGCCTTAGTTTACCTAACAATGCTGCCTGTAGTACGTCATGGGCGGTTAGCAATGTTAGATGGAGCCTCCGTAAGTTTTTTTATCATAATGATGATATGTGTGTTGCGATCGCGCCGTGACTTACGCTATTGCCTGGGTGTTGGCATTAGTTTTGGATTGATTTGCCTGACTAAAGGTATGTTAGGTTTATTATTAGGAGTGATCGCCCTCGTCTTTCTGTTTTGGGATACACCGCGATTGCTGACGAGTTGGTACATGTTAATCGGAATCCTCATTGGAAGTGCGCCTGTTGCGTTCTGGTATGGTGCCCAGTGGTTACATTACGGTTACACTTTTACAAACACGGGTTTAGTGGGTCAATCCCTTAACCGGATTTGGAAACCTGTAGAGAATCATTCCGGACCACCTTGGTACTACCTCCTAGAGATTCTCAAGTATATATGGCCTTGGCTCATTTTTTTACCACAAAGTTTATGGTTAACTTGGGAAAATCGCAATCTCGGCTGGGCAAAACTCGTGCTGGTGTGGAGTAGTCTTTATCTCGTTGCTATTTCCTTGATGAGTACCAAACTGCCCTGGTACGTTTTCCCAATTTACCCCAGCTTAGCTTTAACTTTTGGTCCCCAACTAGCAAAAATCGATGATTCACCTTTACCCTCATCCTATCCCCGTTTTTGGGTAGCAAGTTTAGCTGTTATAGCTGTGGTGGCAATTGCGGGTAGTTTTTATTTTGGAGGTACAGCACATAAATCTGACTTACAACTCATTTTAGCAGCAGTTGCTGTGACAATGGCGATCGCCGCTATTTTGGCAGAGCGAGGCGATGGGCAATTCTTAAAAGTTCTATTTTGGGGAACTTATATTTCACTACTCCTATTAATGAAATCTAGCTACTGGGTTTGGGAATTAGGAGAAGCCTACCCAGTGAAACCAGTTGCCGACATGATTCAACGGGGAACTGAGGCAAATGCAAAGATTTACACATCCTTTGCCTACCATCGTCCATCATTAGATTTTTACAGTCAACGCACTGTTATTTCTCCTTCTTCAACTCAACTGCAAGATCTTTGGCAACATGAGAAACAGTCATACTTCCTAGTTGATAGATCTACTCTCAAAAATCTTCAACAAGAATCAATGAAACTCGTTGACCAAGTCTCTGATTGGATTTTGGTTACAAATAATACTAAATAGATATTGCTTTTTCGGTAGTGGTTAGTGGTTAGTGGTTACTGGTTATAAATAACACCTAAAAACATACATCCAACAACTGTAAGGGCGGGTTTCACAATATTTTTTGTTTCTACACGACGGGTTGTACAAATTAAACCCGCCTCTAATTCATTCTTCGACAAATTTTTCAGTTTTCGTTGGCATGTGTTGATCATTACTTGTGCTTTGCTGAGTCATGACCATAGTACTTAATAAAATTGCACTTCCCAGAGCTAAAGCTATTACAGGACGCAGGAGGACAAAATCCCGGAGAATTCGAGATAAAGGTCTGCTTTGACGACGGAGTGTTGATGAAATCAAGATCTGTTTGAAAATAAACGGATCGCGGACGTAATGACCACTTTTACATACCACGAGCCGTTCCTGACAATACGGACAGGTGTATAAACCAACGTAAGTCTTGACTGGCTTTCGCCCAGTATTTTTTTGGCAAACTGGGCAAGTAACGTAATGATTATCAAAGGTGTGTGTACTCATCTACCCTGTCCGTTTAGTCCCTTTACTCGCTCTAACACAATATTTATACTGAATCCCAGATCAACATACGTGTAGATTCTCAGTATGGTCTGACATAAGCTATGAATTATACATTCAGTTGTTATGTTCCCACGACCTACCCGTATACTTCATCCTACAAAAATGGCTTAATGGCTGCAACACAAGTATAGCTAGATTTACATGAAGATAACTTATCTCCACTTCATAAAACTATTTGATCGTAACCTTCAACCAGAATTCATTCAGACTCAGGAGTAAGGGCGTAATGATGTAGGAGACATTCAAATGATTGAATTTTACCTTGAACACCCTACCCTTATCCGAACCGTATGAGGATCTCACACTCAGCTGAGTTCTGTATTTTTCTCAATAGAGATTCATTACTATAC
>JAQYWP010000917.1 GCA_029379285.1 Rhizonema sp. PD38 | reverse complement strand
TATATGTTGGAATTTATCAAAATCAGTTGAGCATCATTTAGCTTTTGCGCTCCCTTGCCCCCCACTATAATTCTTATAGCGGAATTAGTGCGGGGATATAAGGTCAGAGGTAACGAAACCATCCCCCGACTATCATCAATACTTGGATTGATTAGGGAGCTGGATGGTTGAGCACCTCTCATCTCTTACGCCACTAACGAATCTATCAATTTGTTCATTACTTGTTTTATTGTTTTCTTTTTTGTGTTATTGTATACGCCTGTTGTTTTTATTAACTGAACCGTATTGCCCCATAAATGAGGGTATTTCAAGCTTAGAGCTAGAAACTGGCGATTTTCAAGGCAAGCTAGTTTTTCGTTTTAGATCTGTTGACGTTTCAATTCTTGTATCAATACTTGGCAACGCTTCATGGCTTCTCTTGCTTGTTGACGGAAGTGCTTAGCTTGTTCTTGGTTTGTTTCATACACTTCAGATGCTTTACGTCTGAGTTCAACAGCTTGCTTACTGAGTTCTTTAGCACGAGTTCTTAAATCTTCAACTGTTTTCATTTTTCCTCCAATTCAGAAATTACAAATTCCAAATTTTCTCCTTCTTCATAAAGTTTATCTGCTCTACTCTCTAGTAAGCTAGCGTCCTCAAGGTCGTTGTTTTCTAAAGCCTTATCTGAGGCTTCGTATAAATCATCAATGATTTTCTGTAGCTGTACGTAAGCTCTTAGCAAAGTATTTCGTGTTTCTGGCTTCATGTTTACTGGTCATTTTATTGCTAGTATCACGTACTCTGGTATAAAACCTGATCGCTTGAGCGACTCGTGTTTGGGTTTTGGTTTTTGCCAGACTAGAGGGTTGTAGGTGACCCTTCAGGTGACGCTCCTGACACTCGAAGACTCGCTACCGCTTCGCTAACGCTAACGCCAGTCGCCTACGGTGGGAAAACGCCTCATGCGCGCTGATCTCACAAAATCGCCTAGCAATTTAGCCTTCAAACTATTGAAGCCAAAAAGTATTTCATCAGATTCAATCTCCCCAAATAATTAAAGCTCCCACGTCTATAATGACTCTGGGAGCTTAAATTTTTGAGTTCACCGCAACGCCGTTTTACCTAAGTTTTTGACCTGGTTAAACCAGGTGGGAACCAGCATCTTACGTTTAAAGTTTCCGGGTACATGCCCGGTATACTGCCACGAGACTTTTTTGGCTCCCTTATCATTAAAGGCATAGATCAAAAAACTTTTGGGCAGTCACCAACGTCGTAGTGTAACAACTTCATTATAGCTGACAGATGGAAATTGTGTGTTCTTAATTGAAAATTTTTCCTTTTTCTCGAAAATAGTGATGCATCATCGGGAATAGAGATTGGAAAATTTTTACCGCTAGTGGTGTCGTCCAACGCGCAACCCAGCACAAAGCTAAATTATCAGTTAGCAACTACTGAAGAGCATCGTCACATACAAGATCTACTCCCCGCCTAGCCGTCAGGCGCTGTGCCAGAGTGAGCGAAAATTTTTCCCTTCTTACATAAATGCACTTTTCTTGTACCCTATGGGATGTGGGTATATTTTCTGTACTGCAACCCCACAATCGCATATTGATAGCAACTTTGAAACGAAGGTGAAAAGCAAAATCCTCACTAGTAAAGGGTTTTAGCTTTTACTCTAGCGTGAGTGATTAAAGAGGGATATTAGGAATACCAAATAGATTCTATAGTATGGGTGATCGCACTTGCTTTCTTTGCGCTTGTGCTGTCTAGCAAAACGGTGATATGTCCCAGTTTCCTACCGGGACGCGATTCATTTTTTCCGTACCAGTGAACGTGAGCTTGGGTAATTTGTTTTATTAAGGAGAGCTTCTTAGAGTAATCTTCGTGTATAATATCACCCGATTGAGGGATTGAGATATTTTGGGAATTTTCGTATCCTAATATATTAACCATAACTGCGCCTGCACAGTGCAAAGCTGGACTACCCAGAGACAATCCGCAAACTGCTCTAAGATGCTGCTCAAATTGAGAAGTCTCGCAGGCGTCTAAAGAGAAATGTCCGGAGTTATGGGTGCGGGGTGCAATTTCATTGACTAACAGTCGGCGATCGCTCGTGAGGAAAAACTCAATTCCAAAAACTCCCACTGCTTCTAGACTATTAAGCAAAGTGCCAGCAATATCTTTAATTTCTGCTTCTAGTTCCGGCGGAATCTGAGCAGGGACAATCACTCGGCGACAGACTTGTTCCTCTTGTTGAGTTTCGACAACTGGATAGCAACAAACCTCTCCTTCTACAGAACGGGCGGCAATCACTGCCAGTTCTCGCTCATAGGGTATAAATTCTTCTAATAGATATAGTCCTTGACAGGATGCATCTTTTATGCCAGTAAATTCTAGCTTTTGCTTTAAAGAATCTTGATCCTTAAAGATGAATGTGCCTTGACCATCATAACCGTGGCGACGAGCTTTTAAAACTAGTGGAAAACCCAACTGAGAAGATAGTTGGGACGTGGGTAATCTTCTCCCATCCTCTTGTTCCAAGGCAAAAAACTTGGGTACAGGTAAACCTAAATTCTGTAAGTAAAGAAGCTGATGATATTTATCTAAAAGCGGGGTTAAAGCTTCAAGTCGAGGGCGAAAGCGAACTCCTTGTTCTGCGAGGGGTGATAAAGCTTCTAAATTAACAAACTCATTTTCAAAAGTGATGACATCTGACTTTTCGGCTAAAAGGGCAGTGGCGATCGCATCGTCAATTGAAGCGAAGACAGTTTCAGTGGCGATCGCCACTGCCGGATCGTCATAGTTGGGAGTTTGCACCACCAATTCTACATTCAACTTCTTAGCAGCATCCCCCATCATCCATGCGAGTTGCCCGCCACCAATAATCCCAACACGCTTCATCGACATCCTAGAGAATCACGAGTTTCTACACCAGTCTGAGAATTCACACCACTAGCTTTTGCACACAACTCTTTAATTTGTGCCCGATCCAAAACAGCATCAGTAAAATCTGCACCAGTAATATCGACATCAGTAAAGATGGTGCGCAGTAAAAGAGCTTCTGTGAGAACAGCATCGCTCAAATCAGATCCAGTTAAGTTTACCTGATCCATCATGGCATTAGTTAAATCAGCTTTGTGCAAATTAACCATAGTCATGATAGAACCACTGAGAACTGTGCCTCGTAAGTCAGCACCTGTAAAATTAACCAATTCCAGCTTCGCGTTAGACATTTCTGCTGCTTGCAAGCTTTGTCCAGAAAAATCGCGTGCTGTCAAATCCGCATTGCTAAATGATAGCGGATGAGTCCAATCTGCTCTAGCTGGAGTTGTCCAGCATAATATACTAATCGATATCAGGAACGCTGTCAATCGCTGCCAAAACATATTGGGTCGCTCATCTTGTGTCTAATCGCTGTTTCTTAGCTTACAGCATTCTGAAGACGCAGATCCCCGACGAATTAAAGGATGCTGTTGGCGAATGGTGGGTCTCACCCCTCATCTAAACGATTTTATAGGCTTTTCGAGACTATACTAAGGGTGTGATCGCGTCCCAATTGGCAATGAAATAGTTGATTTATGGTTGATGAGGGGTGAGACCCTTCATTCTGCCAGCTGTATCCTTAGAGAAGTCGGGGATCTTGCTATTTAAGCTCAGCATTATCAGTACATGACTTTAATTCTTGAGAAATGGATTCCTTATTGACATCTTGCTCAAAAGCATTATTTTTTTTGTATATATCAGGTGAAAAGGCTAGATAATAGCTATTTAACCACTGGCAACCACGTTTGAGCAATTGCTCCAGGGACTCTACCTTCCACACTCGCGCCGTATTGTCACGGGAGGCAGTGACGATATGCTGACCATCGGGGCTATAACTTGCGCTCGTAACAGAATCCTGATGCCCCTGCAAGGTGGCAACTTGGTGTCCGTGTAAGTCTCACACCCGCGCTGTTTTGTCAGATGAGGCGG
>JAQYWP010000116.1 GCA_029379285.1 Rhizonema sp. PD38 | reverse complement strand
ACTAATCCACTTACTCTTACCCAAATCGGAAGTTTTTTAAAAACTATATAAAAATATAAAGAAACACATATTGAAATAGAAACAGAAACATAATTACCGGCTCCTGATAAATAAAATACCCCCTGGACATTGTCCTCTATTGAATATTTATAAACCACAAGGACGTGAATGCTTATCAGAATTGCCTGGGAGATAGCCAAAACTAGGTTGATCAGGGCAAAGACTATAACCCAATGTCTTAATCTTGTAAGACTTTCATCTGACTGAGGTATACAAATTATTGCCAATAATAAGATGAAACATTCAGATACTAATAAAAAATCCAAGATTACATTAATAATACCTGCACCATTTAACAGTGCGCTGCTAATCATAACGCATAACAGAAGCAATAAACCAAATGTCAATTCCCAAAAAATTGTAATTTGATTTCTATTCTTCGTTTTAGCTGTTGTAGCTGCAATTCCAAAAGCTAAAGGAACTGTTGCAAAATGCAAAAAGTTAATGATTGAAGGCGCACCTATAGACTGAATAATCCGGGGAAAAAAAGCACTAGCATATGCTATTAATATTAGGACTGAAGTCTTAATAAAAGATTTTTTATTATTTGACTCTATTGGCAGATAATTCATGTCTATTTATAAACTTATTCAAAAAATTAGAGTAGAATTTTAGATATTGACCTGCAACATTATATTTTGATAAACAAGAGGCAGCATAAGATTCCGAGGGACGAGGCTGTTCTAAAGAGTGAATAATCGCTTGTGAAAGATTTTCTACAAAATTATCCTGTAGATTGAAGTAAGTACAATCTGAAGAACCAATTTCTCTAAATATAGGAATATCGGAGCAAACTACTTTACATGAAAGATACAGTGCTTCAGCCAGTGGTAAGCAAAATCCTTCTGTAGAGGAAGGAATTACAAAAAGCTCACAATTTTGATATAACCACCGCAATTCACCATCATCTATTGATGATAGTATCAGCACATTTTCTTGCAAAGAAAGTGTCTTTATCTGAGTGTAAATGTTCTCTGTTTCTGGTCCAGGGGCACCAACGATAATTAATTTATTTGAATTTGCTATATGACCAGACTCTAGCAAGAAACAATATGAATCTATCAATAAATTTAAGTTCTTGTTCTTACGATGCTGAGCTACACATAAGAGAAATGAATTGTTATTGATATCTACACTATTAGGAATTTTTGGCTTGACATTGCTAAAATCCACATAATTATAAATAACAGTAGTTTTTCTTTGGTGTTCAATTTTGGGAAAATAAGATTTCAGACTCTCTAACGTCGATTTCGATACACAGGACAGTCCATCACTATTTTGGATAGATTGTTTGAGGAATATTTGATTAAATATAACTTGTGGATACCCAAAGTTTTTTGGGCATTCATAAGGGTATAAGTCATGGATAGTGGTAACGACAGGGCTGAAGAAACCCGAGCGATAAAATGGCAGTGGAAATGACAGATGTACAATGTCGGGACGCAGACTATTTGCTAACTTGGGTAGTCCAAATAAAAACCATTTGTTTCTTGAAATTGAGCTATTTTTAATATTTATACTGATCAAGTTAACTTTTATTGAAGCAATATTAAAATCTTTTTCAAAATACGCTTTTTGCCATGCCCCTACGACCAAGGTAATTTGAGTCACTTGCTCAGTATCAGCCAGACACTGGGCAAGATTTGCCGCGTGTCTACAAACACCAGTTGGTTTTGAAGGTCTGTGTAAAGCACAAATTAGAATATGCATAGTCATCTTGTAGAGAACCGTTCAGACGTGCCTGAGCTTCAAGCTTTAAGAGTCACCTGTTTGAGAATTTTTTGATTAGATTGGGTACTCGGCATCACGGCTTCTTCGTAAAGCTCAATCAACAATTTACCTTTCACTTCCCAGTCAAATTCTGCAGTTGCTCCCCGTTCCCTTGCCTGTCCCATCCAATTTCGCAATTCATGGTCAGTAGATAGACGTTGCATGGCATGAGCTAGGTCCTGCACTGCTTGAACTGGGTTAACAGCTGGGACTTTTATACCCGTCTGTTCCGTAATCTGCATAGCTGGTCCTCCCAAGTCTAAACAAAGAACTGGACAACCTGCGGCGATCGCTTCCCAACAAACTGTTGGTGAGAAGTCATGCAGACTGGGATGTACAACCACATGACACTCTTCTAATTTACGCAGCACTTCCTGACGGGATAAATTGCCCAAAAATTTGACTTTCTCGGCAATGCCAAGCTTCTGAGCTAGCAATTCCAATCGAGTTCTTTGTGATCCATCACCAATGACCCAGTATTCTGCATCGGTTAGTTTAGCAAGAGCAAAAGCTTGAAGACCCAAGTGAAACCCCTTCCAGTGCAATAGTCTGCCTATACTTAAGAAACGTACAGGAGAACTACTTTTTCGAGTTAATGCTTTAAGTTGGTCGATTTCTTCTTTACTTAGTCCAGTCTGTCCAGAAACAAACTTGAGCTGCTTCACCCCCATTTTTTGCAACCGAGTTGCTGTCTCTTGAGTTGCAACTAAAACTAAGGAACTTCGTTGAGCTGTGAGGCGAACAAAGGGATTTTGCTCTCCGAGAGTACGCGCAATATCCCTGACAGTTTCATAGACAACACCTTTAAGTCCAAAATCTGAGCGGAAGGATAAGGGAGCTGACTCCCCGCCTCCCACAGGTCCCCAAACGAACGGAATTGGCAGCAATGATAGAAAACTCGGTGTCCAATAATTTCCGAAGGTAACATGGTGAATCAGGTCAAAGCCGATTTCACGATGTAGGCGACGGGCAACAAAGTATGCTTGGATTTGCCAGAGATAGTAATGGATCTGCATAGCACCGCTTGACCCCCAACGCCAGCCGCCACCCCAGATTGGCAGGGTAAAGTAGATAAAATGCAAGTTAGGAACTGGGTTAAGGGCGAGTTCTGCCTCGATTGCTTCCTGACTCTCATCAGGTCGAGTCAACACCCATACCTCATGATACTTTGCGACTTCCCGAGCGACATTCCAGCCAACGCCACGTTCAGATCCTTTGCCTGGTTCACAGGAGTAGGCGGATATAAGAATTTTCATATTTTTACTGCTTCCTTTTGAACTAGCAATTTTTCATAAATTTCAGCGATTTGCTCTGCTGTTTTTTCCCAAGTAAATGATTTAGCTCTTAACAGTCCCTTCTGCACTAATGCCTGATAGTCAATAGGATTATTTCGCAGATGGCACACTGCATCTGCTATTGCTTGATAGTCCGTTGGATCAACTAAGATTCCCGCATCTTCCACGACTTCAGGCATGGCTGAAACCTTGGAGGTGATGACTGGAAGTCCGCAAGCCATCCCTTCTAGAAGGGTGATGCCAAATCCTTCATGGAGTGAAGGTGCGATCAAAATATCAGCAGCGTTATAGATTTGAACCAAGGTAGATTTATCTGGCTTGCCTAAGTAACTAACATGGTTTTCCAAACCTTGGGTATATATAAATACTTTTTGTTCATCTGTAAAGTCTGCACCGGCTTTCCATAAATGGATAGACAATCCTCGTTGCTTTAAAGCTTCGACGACTTTGAGAATGGTAGAAAGATTCTTACGTGGATGATTTGAGCCTACATTCAATAAACAAACAGTTTCTGGTGCAAGCTGATATTTTTGCCGGAAAGACTTAGCTTGTTCCTGCGATAATGGTTGAAATACAGCTTCAACAGCGTTGGGTATGACAGAAATACGTGCAGGCTCAATATCTAATATTTGAGTCGTTTCTTTAGCTGTTGTAGAAGAAACAGCGACAATGCGATCAGCAGACTTCGTGCCTTTCACAGCGTATAACCACATACTATGACTGACGAACGGCAGTTTCACTGAGCCTTGAAGATTATCACGGTAATAAAAGTTGACCAGATCGTGACAGGTGACAACAACAGGTTTTTTTTGTTTTTTTAGCCAATAAACGATGTGTGCCTCACTTGGATCGATAATATGAAAGATATCCGCAACTTGCTGCGTTACCTGTTGAGGGAAGCGCCAGAAACGTTCATAATATTTCTGAATTCTAAGAAACAAAGAGCTACTTTTTCTATCAATAGGATACGGTTTGAGATCGACAATCTCCCAGTTCGGTCGGACAGATCGCAATCCAGAAATGATGCCATCTGCGTAGACATCCATACTAAAATCAGGCATCAACCGCGCAATTACTACACGCATTGGTAATTTTTCACCCTCAAAACATCATCAACGCTCTTATTCAGGCACTTCGATATGAGCAGTTGTTACTGCCTCAGGATAAGCCTCACTCTTTGGCTTGAGTAATTTTTGCCAAAGGCTAAGCAACCGCTCGGCAATCCGTTCATGGGTATAATGCTGGTACACTCTGGTCATACCGTAGCGCCTAACGTCTTCCCGCCACTCTGGCTCACGGATCGTGCGTTCTAAGATTGCCGCTAGTGCTTGAGAATCTCCTTCTGGAAACACCAAATCGGGTCTTCCAATTACGTTGGGAATCTCGCCAGAACTAGAACCAATCACTGGCACACCCATTGCCATTGCTTCAATCAGCACATGACCAAACTGCTCTTTCCAGGTTGCAGCTGTCCGTGAGGGCAGAACGAGGACATCAAATTTGCTGATTTCTTCAGGGGCTTTGTGGTGAGGTACTGCTCCTCGCCAAGTCACCAGATCGGCAACCTGCTGCTTTTGTGCTTCCTGCCTTAGAGACTCTTCACCAGAACCGGAGCCACAGAGGATAATCTGGCAGTTGAGTCCTTGCTGTTGAAGTTGGCGGACTGCGGCAAATATGACATCAACACCTTTTTCAGAAACTAACCGCCCTAAATAACCAATGTGAAGTTGATCATTTCGCTCCTCAGACAAACGCATATTAGCAGCAAATAACTGAGTATCTACTCCCATCTGGGGCATCACTTCCAATAATCCTGTGTAGCCCCATTGGCGTAGCAAATCCGCTCCATCACGATTGCCAGCAATAATCAGCTTGGCTGTACTCAAGACGAATTGACGAATCCAGTGGCGTGGTAGTGGCAAGCGCCGTTCCATATTTTCCCAACCGAACACGACTAGGGGCTTGCGGGTGAGTCGGCTCCAAATTGCTAGCTCAAACGCACATAGGGAAAAGACTTCTTCCTCTACCTGTACCACGTCTGGTTGAAAGTCGTTGAGGACTTGCCAAATTTTCCAGGGTGCATAAATATGAGCGCCCCCCCGACCTGGAAAGAGGACATGGGCTGAATATGTTTTGATGCTGGGGAATGGTGTCTCAAATGGCAGTAGGCGATTCCACTCCAATGCTTTCCAGTTGCTAGGAGCTAGCAAACCAACTACAGCTTTGCCAGTTTGGGCGATCGCCTGAAGCTTTCCTTGATTTACACCGACCACGTAGGCGTGACTGACAAATAGTATACGTAGCGGTGAAACTGTATTCATAGAAGAATTAGGCTCGAGCATATTGCAGTAAATACCTCGTTCAATCAATTCATGAATTAAATGCCCGTATCAAGAGATTTTTCGTTGGTATCTTAGGGCGACCAGCTCCTTCAGCCAAGAAAACTAGTTGGTGCAGTAGACTTAGGTAAGCTTCCCGAAGATAGCCAAGAAGCGTTGATGCATTCCAAGATGGTCTGATTTCAATCTTGTCTGTAGCAAATCCGGCAATCGTTAAAAGATTCAAAGCTGATTGTTCTGTCAGACCGAACTCGTGCGAAAGGTCACCGTATCGATATAGACAGCTGAACACACTGCCCATATTTGGGGTTTGAATGATGACATAGCCGCCAGGTTTAAGTTTCTCTCGGATCTGTTCTAGGAATTCAGCTGCTGCCTGTTTCGGTAAATGCTCCAAAATATCGACAGCAAATATGATATCAAAGCGCTCCACACTTGAGTATTTCTTCAAGTGCAAGACATCGAACTGTTGCACGGATGAGAATCCTAATCGATGGCAAATGGCGACATTTTCCGGGGAAAGATCGAATCCCGACAGGTTTTTATATCCCTTATCTTTTAAGAATGCCATTAAAGCTCCCTCACCACAGCCTACATCCAAAATCATGGCTGAGCGATCCATTGGTAACCACGGACCAAGAATCCTCTGAAAATATTGAAAAATCATTTTTTTGGACTGACTATCCTCAATGGTAGGTCGTTGGACATAGGTGTTGTATTTTTCCAACAAACGCTCCGTCGTGTTTTTTTGGTTCATGGTCTGTTTATTTCTGTGCTATGTTTAAGTGCAGGGGTAATGCTGTTCCACCCTTGTCACACCGTACAGTAACTTTTATACTGTGGTAGGTAAAGCGCTTTTACTCATAGTACTGACCAGAATTACTTAGCATAAGTGGCAAGAGGTCCTCCTTTAAGGAGCCATTTCACAAAATGTTTTAGGCGACTTGATCCATATACCTGATTAAACAACATCTTAAATATTGGGTTAGGTAGATACTCACCCCATCGGAATAGCAGTTTCTGATGCATAGCCCATTCACTAAATTGTGGATGATTAATAACTTGCTGGTATATCTTCCTGCGTTCTATCTTAGGTGTATTTTTAAAGCGGGAAAGCAAATAGAGATCGTGACAGATTGATGCACTAAAGTGTAAATCCTTCAACCTTTTCGCAATTTCTGTATTATAAATCTTTTCAAGAAACTGTTGTTGCTCTTGGTGTATGCTCTCTAAAACAACTTGCTGCCGTTCCAAGAAATCTGCTGTTAAAGCCAGTTGACTGGTTGTGTTTGCTCCATGCAAGCGAAACTTACTCAGTACTTCTTGTAATGAGCCAATTTCAGTTATAAATGGAGCGAGACGAAAGATAAGACTGTCTGCGTTACGCTTAAACTCTTCATTTAATGGAAATATAAATTCAGCCACCTTTCGGTGGAGACTTAGTGCAGAAGCAGGAGGTATATTGTAAACGAAGCCACCATTTTCCAATGCGGACACTGCCATCCAGCCTGAAGCCAAATGCTTTAACATAGGCTCTGATTTTATCAAGTTCCCCTGCCCATCAATTTGAATCACATTATGAATTACAAATCCATTTTTAGGATAGCATTTAAAAGCTGCGACTACCTTTTCCAACTTTCTATCTATCCAGACATCATCTGCATCAAGTATACAAATTATTTGACCATTACTTTCACAATATGCTTTGTTTAAAGCAGTTGCAACTCCCCCATTCTGCTTGCTTATCAGCTTGATTCTTGAGTCCTTATTGGCATAGTTTGCGATGATTTCACAAGAATTATCGCTAGATCCATCATCACAAACGATGACTTCAAAATATGGGTAAGTTTGGCATAAGATGCTATCTATAGTCTCGCTAATATAGTTGGCATAGTTGTAATTTGGAACTAAGATTGAAACCAGAGGATTATCTGGAAGCGACGGAAGTTCAATTGGTTGCAGCTTTTCAGTTTGCAGTTGTTGCATAAGTCTATTCTTACAGTTAAATTTGCTATTTGAGCTAAGTAAATATGTTAAGTTTGCTCATTTAACTTGAGATAATCTTTCCAAAACTCAGTAGAAGTGAAATACTTAAAAGCATTTCTCCACTGTGTGTTTACAGATGACCATTGAGTTGCACTTTTAATAACGAGATGGAGCCATCTAATTAAAATACTAATACCAGAGACACGACTCATTTCATGCTGACGAACACTTTTATTTCCTTCTGAAAAAATCACAACTCGCTTTTTCCCAAAAACTTTAGTCCACCAGTCAGAAGAGTCAGAAGTGATCCGGAACAATACATCATCCTTGCTCAGTAGAAAATTTGGAAGTAGATGACCATTGAGAGTTACTATCCCGATAATTTTATTGAAAATAGTAACTTCATGTTTTTCATCCATAAAATTTTCATTTATTGAATTGTTGAAATAATTCTCCTGTACGCTTTGACTTTTATAGCTTTTGCTAATTCCTAAAACTTTTGCGTGCAGTGTCTCTGGTTCATTACTTTTAATAAAAACAGGTCCTTGCATGTAATCCTCAAAAGCATTAATAACCATTTCTGCCGAGTTGTAATCAAATAAAAACAATTTATGCAATAATCCCTGTGTAATAAACTTAATAGCATCTAAATATTTTAATGAGCTACGGAGCGAATGAGTTATTAGGCGGTTACGAAATTCATAATAAATATCCCATACAGGAGTTTTTGCATAGAATGGTTCATGCCAAACAGCTATCCCTGGAAATGCTACTATTGATTTACTAAGGCGTTCTTTAATCCTCAGTCCAAACTCCATGTCATCTACCTTGATAAAAAAGGGCAATGGCAATCCCATTTCTTGAATAGTCTTTCTTGAAAAAGAAAAGAACCAAAATCCTCCGTAGTCTGGGTTATCTTCTGATATCAAAAGATTAGTATTAGCGGAATTTTCAAGATTAAGTCCGCGCTTCAGCGCCACAACTGTGAAAGGATTATATTGATATTCTCCATCAGGAGCTAAGTATCTTCCATACATTGCCCCTGCCTCAGACAATATATGCTTTTTGTACAAATCCAACATACTGCCGGATACAGCAAAGTCCACTTTGGCATATTCGTACAATGAGAAAAGCCTGTAGAGAGATTCACTCTCTAACTCAATATCATCATCCATAAACAAGAAGTGTGTATTAACATCTCCCTGAAGCGCTTGGATTAATCCGTAAGTAAAGCCTCCCGAGCCGCCTACATTTCTGTTGGGAATTAATTGCACTCTTTGTTGCTCAAAGTCATCTTCGTTTAGGGTTTTTCCATTATCTACAACAAAAACTTGATACTTTTTATCTTGGAGAAACTTATCTTTTAAGATAGTGCTTATTGTCTTCCTGACATAAGCTTCCTTCTTGAAAGTGCAGGTAATAATACCTAAAGAAACTTCTCTAATCTTAGGTTTATCAGTGGCAATAAATCCTTCCAAAAACAAGCCACGTTCGCTGAGGCAAGTTATTTCTAGATAAATTCTACCAGCATCCTCACTTTGTTGAGAATTTGATAGTGATATTTTTACGGGCTGCGATGGTTGACAGTTGTCGAAGTTCTGTATGTGAATAAGGTCTCTATCATCTTTGTTATGAGATTCTCTGTAGAGAGAGATTTGAAAACTTCCCTCAAGTTTTAATAAGTAATATAGAGAGGAAAGATGAGTATATTTTGCGTAGAAGTTTTCAAAAAATGAATTAAAATAGGTGTTTAAGGACAAAACACCATTTTTTTTGAATATCGCCTCTGCTTGTTCTGTACAGAGATTTAGAGATGTACTATCATGGCATTTCATGTACAAACCAGCGGTTTCAGTTGTTTGGGGAAATCGTATTCTGCTGATTACATTCATTGGAAACCCTATATGTTTTGTACTAATCTACAGCATTTACTCTGCTATTTCTTTGTCAAAGACACGCTCGCGATCGCCTGAAAATGGGGAGTAGGGGGTAGGATAAAGAAGATTTTCAACGTTTGTTTAGCGCATCAGTCTTAATTATCAGTATTTAACCGAACACTATATAAGTTGGTAGTCTCCTCTAAAGGATTCTGTTCTACTTTTCGGCAAATTGGCACGCTATTCCGGATCTTTTAATTAGCAAATGTACTGACAAAGGTCATTAATTTAGCACCCAAGTGCTGTAACAACTGCATAGTCTTACTTTACGTTATGTAAAAACCTCCGAAGTATTTCGGAGACTATGTAATTAATTGGTAAAGTTTTGATTTGTTCCGGATATGACTGCTGTATGTCTGAATAATTTATATCTGACTATTTGGTTAATATAATTGAGTACAATATCTACGCTTGCCAAAGCTTGACAACTTTGCAAACATGAGCGTAACATGCTGCTTTATCGGGTCACGTAAAAAGGAACAAGAACCCATGGAAGGCATTGCAATGCCGCTGCAACAATCCCCCCTAGCTCTAGACTTGAGTTCGCAGATTTTCAACTCTGGACTTGATGGGGGACTCCTGAAATCTCAGGATGTTCACAGCTACATGGGTGCATCACCACTATCGACTTGGACTCAGAGTAACGGACAAGTACTTGAGCAAAGCATTTCTAGTGGTCAGGCAGGCTCAATGCCTACCCAGGCAGCTCACACTAGCTTGGTCTTCATTGACGCTAACGTCGATGATTACCGCAGTCTGGTTGCTGACGTCTCACCGGAAGCAGAGGCGATCGTACTTGACCCCTCAAAAGATGCCATTGAGCAAATCACCAAAGAATTGTCCAGCCATCGAGGGATTTCTGACATCGAGATCGTTTCTCATGGCGCATCTGGACGTCTACTATTGGGGCAAACCTCTCTAGACTCAGCTAACCTCGACCATTACAGCCAGCAATTGCAAAGCTGGGCAAATGCTTTGACGGATGACGCTGATATCCGCTTGTATGGCTGCAATGTTGCTCAAGGCGAACAAGGTAGCAGTTTTGTGAAACAACTGAGCCACCTTACGAAAGCTGATATTGCTGCTTCCACTGACCTCACTGGTAGTGCTGCTCAAGGGGGCAACTGGAATTTGGAGTTCACTACCGGTAAAATCAACACAGCTTCAGCGTTGCGACCTGAGGGGCTACAAACTTATAATGGAACTCTGGGGAATCAGATTACTTTTCCAGATGGCTTCATGAAGAGCATCCTTGATTATGGCGCAATACCTGACGGCAAAACCGATGACACTGCCGCTATCCAGAAAGCGCTTGACGATGAGCGGCGCGATGCTAATGGCAACTCCTTATACGATAATTACGGTGGTCGCACCAAAGCACTTTACTTCCCTGCTGGCACCTACTTGGTGAGTAATACCCTCAATTGGATCGGCAGCGACGTTACCCTCCAAGGTCAAGGCAGTGGTGCCACTGTCATCCGGCTTAAGGACAATGCGTCTGGCTTTGACAACTCTGCTGCACCCAAGTCGGTTATTCAAACTCCAGATGGCAACGCGTCTTTCCGCCAAAACATTTGGAACCTTAGCGTTGACACTGGAAATAATAATCCTGATGCAATCGGTATTGACTACATTTCCAATAACGTAGGCTCAATGCGTGATGTGACGATAAAATCGGAAGACGGCAGAGGTTTTGCTGGTCTTGGAATGGACCGCTCATGGCCTGGTCCCTGTTTGATTAAGAATGTTGAGATAGATGGCTTTGATTATGGTATTCGGACCACCTCTGGCGAGTACGGGCCGACTTTCGAGAACATCACGCTGAACAACCAGGGGGTAGCGGGTATTAACAACGTTTATGGTGCAATAGCGATTCATGGACTGAACAGTACCAACTCTGTACCCGTGATTAAGGGGACTAGCTGGGCTGGTATGGTTACCTTACTCAACGCCAATTTACAAGGAGGCGCATCCAACGTTAGCGCCATTGAAACCGAAGGCGAGCTATACGCACGTAATATTACTACTAGTGGATACCAGTCGGCGATTAAGTACAAAGGTGTGGTAGTCCCTGGCACATCGCAGACCGAATATGCCTCGAATACTTACCAGTTGTTCGACAGTTCCAAGCGATCGCTCAACTTGCCGATTAAGGAGACTCCAGAGTACTACGACAGCAATATGGATAACTGGGGACGCTTTCAAGCCAACGGGTACGGTGATACAAGCTCTTTGCAGTCGTTGCTCAACTCCGGTAAGTCCACGATCTACTTCCCGTTTGACAAATATTTCTCCTCTGACGAGACAGTCGTCACGGTTCCTGCATCAGTCAAACGTATCGTCGGGTTTTCATCGGTGATCAATCAGAACCCTAATGGCAAAAACGGCGGCGGTATTAAGTTTGTGGTTCAGGGGAATAGTTCAGATCCACTCATCATTGAACAGTTTGGCTATGGAGTGAAGGTAGAACAAGATTCATCGCGACCAGTAGCACTCAAAGACGGTTTCTATCAGTACACTTCAAGTCCCGGTGCTGGTGACTTGTTCCTTGAGGACGTAAATATTGAACCCCTCCACATTCAGCCGAATCAGAACGTTTGGGCACGACAATTAAATGATGAATACGGTGGCACCAAGATCCTGAATGACGGCGGCAATCTCTGGATTCTGGGACTGAAGACCGAACGTGCTGGCACCGTTATAGAATCACGGAACGGCGCGAAGACTGAGTTACTGGGAGCGGTGATCGAGCCGGCGCATCCGTTTTCTGCTGAAGAAAAGCTGCAACCAGCATTTTTGAGCGACAACTCAAGCACCTCGCTGGTGTATCGGCAGATCTCCTACGATCCAACCTACAACTACGACGTCCAAGTCGAGGAGACGCGCAATGGGGTGACGCATCAGTTATTAAGCAGCCTAATTCCGCAGCAGGTGACGTTGTTTACAGGGTATTAACACAGATTAGTTAAGAGTAGCTAAGGGACCAGAAAATTGGTTTCTCCCACGAAATCGGTTTTCTGGACCAATACTTAAATGAACCAGATTGGTTTAAAAACTGGCTTGCAGCAAGCGCTATAGAGCGAATGTGTGAGCGAAAAGTTGCCATACGATTTACTTATTCCAGCAAAAGAAACAACACTATCTGCTGAAGCAACAATTTCAGTTCCACGATGGTTCGCAATGTCAATACTGGCAAGGTTTACTTTTTGTCTCCTATCAGTAGATAGCTTCCATAAACGTGCAACAAGGGGAAGTGGTACCCGAGATAGCGAGTTGTCTTGCCACTACAAATACCCTCACCGAGGAAAAACCTGTCATTCTTAGTTGTAGTTTGAGAGCATCGGGGAAGTGCTGCGAAACATGACTCGAGTCATCCATTATGCTCTCACCACGAATAATCTTTTTGATATCTAGGGGTTAGAGTTTTTGTTAAGCTGAATAATTAATGATTCCAAGATTTTAAAAGTGATTCAATAGTACTCGAATAAGATAAATTTTATGTTAATCTTAAGATCCCCCTCCTTAAAAAGGGGGTTTTAGACCCCATTGCTACTGGGGCGGGGTGTTCCCAATTTTCAAGGCATTCCCCACACCCCATACCCAGGAGCGAAGCGACGATAAATCTATGACTGAAGAGAAAAAGAGAGCTGATAACGATAGCCCATGGAAAGAAGTTTTAGAAATTTATTTTCCCCAAGCTATGCAATTCTTTTTCCCACAAATAGCTACCTCAATTGACTGGAATCATCCTCATCTATTTTTGGATAAAGAGTTTCAGGGAATATCTTACGATGCTGCTACTGGAAGGATATATGCGGATAAATTAGTTAGTGTAAGGCTGATTCAAGGAAATGTTTTGTGGTTGTTAATTCATATCGAAATCCAAGCAGAATCAGAAGATATATTTGCAAAAAGAATGTTTTTGTACAATATAAGGA
>JAQYWP010000916.1 GCA_029379285.1 Rhizonema sp. PD38 | reverse complement strand
TCTCTTAGATCATCAATTGCGTAACTATCTGATAAATCTTTTTGAATTATCTGGTCAAATTCAAATTTAATCAAAATCAATTCTTCATGTAGAAAAATATCTACACTATTTTCTACTGTTTTGCTTATTGGCTCTTTATCAACAACAACCACAGTAATCACCTCAGTTTGGGCTTTTTCCGTCAAATTGGACATTATGCTAACTTGTCCCAATCATTGCACAAAAATTGAAGGAGTGTACAGTATGAAATTCTTTAATCTCTGAAACCTGCTGCCAGAGGCATTTGTAGAGAAAGAGAAACTCCCGTGCGTTTAGTGAAGAACAAGCACGAGGGGGTAAAATGGCGTAAGTGGGGGGAAATTAGGCGGCGTAGTATAGTGTCGGGTGCAGGCGACAACTAACTTAACTGTTCTGGGGACAGGGCTTTTTTGCGACCACGATTTTTAAATCCAACTTTTTTGTGTTAAAAAATAGCATCTCTTGCTTTTACACCTTAATGGTGTATTCTATAAATAGATAACGGATAAGCGAAAGCCAACCTATGACCTCGAAGCATTTAAAGCTGTTGCAGGCACTTTGGATGGTCTCAATGCGACTAGCAGTGCCATTAAGGGAGCTGCAAGCATAGGTTTTGGACGAGCAGAAATTGTAGCGACTATCCAAACAATGGAAAGATGACAAGCTATGCCGACCATCGTATCTGGCAGGACGTGTACCATGTTCCATCAGAGTTTGGAGTCCTTTATATCAAATTTACAGCTGACGCAGTGACAGAATTTCTGTTGCTATCGTTTAAGGAGAAGGATAATGACTGACATCACACCGATTTGCCCAATCACCGGAGCTTCAATGCGCCGCGATGTGCGCCCTATGACGTTAACCTATCGCACGGAGAGTATTACGTTTGATATGCCGGGCTGGTATTGTGATGAGTCAGACGAGAGCATCCATACAAGTGAGGATATGAAGGTATCTGATCGGATGCTGAACCATTTGAAAGCTCGGGTTGAGCGGTTACTTGAGCCGAAGGAAATTCGCCGTATCCGTAAAAAGTTGCACCTGACACAGTCTCAAGCAGGAGAACTGATTGGTGGTGGGCCACGGGCATTTCAAAAATACGAAGCTGGAGACTTATTGCCTAGTCGCGCAATCACCAGTGCGCTTACACTACTAGATCATGATCCTGCTGCCATTGCCATCCTCAAGAATGGGCAGGGTAATTCCGAGATGCGCTTGTTGTTCTAAGAATCCATAAGGCTGCTTACTTCCTACTCTCCGCCGGAAGACTTTCCATCTCTTCTTCCCAGTTCGTATACTCCACAACCCATACAAGCTAATATTCCCATACTAATTGACCAACTACGACCCAAACCGACTTCCACACCCCAATTACATAAAGCACCAACTGCAAGAAAAGGCACGATACTAAAAAGCGAGGCGTAAAAAGCGTTTTGGGCTTCCCTAGCATTGCGAGTCTTTTCAAATTCTGACTTGCTGGCGTAAAGCGATCGCTCGGCAAAATTGAACCACCGATTAAGTTGCTCAATAACCCATTCTCCTACTGGGGAAAAACCTAGATACAATGCCAAAGACCATAAACTTACTCCAGCAATGGCGATCGGATCTAAATCAAATTGAAAGGGCAACATTTCAGTCAGCATAGCTTATGGTAGTCCTGAAAAAAGTCAATAGCTTTATGTAGACGCTAATCTTATATCTTAAACATAAAATAAAGACATTTTCCGTCTATTAGGTAGATACTACTCATTGCCTTACTCCCGTAAACGAGACAGCCATTCCATAGCTTGCTGTTTTCTATCCTCAAATGTAGGTGAAGGTAATTCAAGTCTTGAAATAGTTGCCACTGTTTAAGTCTACAATCAGCCCATGCTGCTTCGGCTTCCACCCCAGCAGTTCCTGAGTTTGTTGACTTGAAGCCGCTACGTCGATTGCGGCAAAGTGCGCGAACCAAGTAAAGTGATTAGCTGCTTCCTCAGGGGTGATGCTGACGACTGGCGCTTCCAGGTGATGCCCGATGACTTCGGCGATTTCTCGGAACGGTACACCTTCTTCCGCAACACCGTGATAGTATGCTCTTGCAGCCCCTTTTTCCAAAACAAGTCTGTACAAAGGGGCAACATCAAGCCTATGCACTGCGGGCCAGCGATTGAGTCCTTCACCTATATATGCAGAAACTCCCTTTTCCCGCGCCATATTAATGAGAATCGGCACAAAAGCGTGATCACCATTGCCATGAACCGATGGCGGAAGACGCACTATCGATACGCGCACTCCCCTATCCGCCACCGCGCAAGCAGCTTCTTCGGAGACGCGAGGGATTGTACGTGAAGAAGGAGGCATATCTTCCTCAGTGGCGAGTTCACCCGAAGTAAGCAGCCCAACTCCAGAGGTGACTATTAATGGCCGATTAGATCCAACGAGTGCCGTCCCTAAAGCCTCAATGGCTTTTCGATCAATCTCGCAACTCTCCTTGTATTTTGAGAAGTCGTGGATGAAGCCAGTGTGAATCACTCCATCCGAGTCAGCAGCTCCTTTCCGTAAGCTGTCTAAATCTTCAAGGCTACCTTCATGAACTTTTGCACCCGCAGCTATCAGTGCTTGCGCTGCTGAGTCCGAGCGAGCAAGGCCGATCACTTGATGCCTTTCGCGGATAAGCTCTTGGACAATAGCTGAGCCGACAAATCCTGTAGCCCCCGTAACGAATACACGCATACTTTAATCCTCAACGTCTAAAGAAAGCTTTGGAATTTAGTATACGGTTGCACTTTTATTTGATAAATCCACAACAGTCCAAATTTATTGCCTAATCGTCCACACTAAGGTATGGCTCATAAATGTGCTTTGAGGGATATTCTTGAAAGATTATGAAAAAAATGTGTCCTCAGCTGGCAAAAGAAATTCATCTATTCTCACCCGAAGAGGGGTTACACGAGTCGCCCGTGCTGGGTGTTCACTGTGCAAAATACTCAAACACAGATCGGCGCATGAAACGACATTGGCGTGCCTGTTTCGCAATTGTCGCTCAAGGCTGCAAAGAGATCGTTTTGGGACGTGAAGTTTACCGATGCGACGAGGCTCATTACACCGTGACTCCGATTGATTTGCCCGTGATCAGCAGCATTGCTTCAGCATCAATCGAGAAGCCGTTTCTCGCCTTGTTGATCGACTTAGAGCCGCTCACTTTGAGTGAAGTAACGGCACAGATCGAAAACGAATTTCCTTTAGAAACAGAGAATCCTCAACGTGCTTTGTTTACAGGAATTGCGAATCACAAAATTTTAGAAGCCGCGATTCGGTTAGTGAAACTTTTTGAGACGCCCGAAGATGCACGAGTGTTAGGACAATTGGTGATCAAAGAAATACTTTTTCATTTAGTGAAAGGAGCGGAAGGATTAGCAATTCGACAGTTCGTGCGATCGGGGAGCAAAATGCATAAAATATCCCAAGTTATTCATGCGCTGAGTTCCGAACTCAGTGAAGAAGTGGATATCCCTACTTTGGCAAAGGCAGCGAACATGAGCCGTTCTGCTTTTTTTAAGCATTTTAAAGAAGCGACGGCAATGAGCCCCATCCAATATCAGAAGCGACTTCGTTTGCTAAAAGCAAGGCGTTTGATGACTGAGGAAGGCGAAACAGCCGAGGGTGCGGCATTTAAAGTAGGATACAATAGCGCATCGCAATTTAGTCGAGAGTATTCGCGCATGTTTGGTAACTCTCCTTTGCGAGATGCGCTAACGGTCAAAAAAACTGGTAACCCTACTAATGCTTACAAGTAGTAATCGATCTCATTCGTCATACCACCACAACTAACGGGTTGGAAATTCAAGCTGTGCTCGATGAGAATCACTATGCTACAGGCATTGAAGTTAGTGATGAGGAGTTTAGAGTATTCCAATAAAAAAATGATCCAAATATCAAGCCGAAGAGCTAAAGATTTC
>JAQYWP010000915.1 GCA_029379285.1 Rhizonema sp. PD38 | reverse complement strand
GAATATAACCAGAAAATAATTATAGCTAATTCTTGCATGCATCATCATTGCTGCCATACCTGTATAATGCATCAACGATATGCTGCTCGCCAGAATTAAAGAACTTATTAACAAACGCTTTTTAGAAGGAGGCTTCATTGTTTTGGAAATGACCACAGAAAATGCTACGCCTGATCCAAGTGCCGCTGGTAAAATCGATAAAGAAGTATTCGCGGGCGATCACATTATTGTCTTCTATATAGAGTTTTATTCCCTCTTATGCGCTTAAAAATGCGCGCTGCGTATTTTTAAATGCACGCCGCGTATTTCCGCGTTATAAAAGCACATAATGTGCGCCTCGGCGTTGACCTACTAATTTTAATCGCTTGGCAACTGCTAATCTACGTAGTAGGCGGCTTGCCTGATCTTCGCTAATGCGGCATAGTTCAATTGCTTCAAGTCTTGTAATTTTGCCGTGAGTATTCACGTAACTTAGTACCATTTGCTCTTGCTGGATGGAATCAAAGCCAGCTTGTCGGACATAATCGGCTGACTGTCCCAATTCTCGATAAACTCGTGGACGGGGCGATCGCTATTCTCTCGTGGATCAAGATTGATGACTTGACGACCACTGTAAGGACCAAAGTTTTGCAGTACGAGTTCAAGAAATATCACAGTAGGTAAGTACAAATAAATGTTGGGTTTTTCATTTGCTATATTTCATTTTTTTCGAGGAAAAAACAAGTGCAAATGACTCTATTTATTTCTAACCACCAACTTGGATCTTGTAGCATTTTTCAATGAGTCGTGAAAATTATTTTGAATGAACCGCCAAGACACCAAGAACGCTGAGAAAAGAAAGAGAGAGTTTTACAGAGGATGGACGGGTTACTATATGTTTAGGTAGGGGGTGTGAAAGAAAAAAAGTTACATGCCTATTTTTTGAATTTAATATTTTTCCAAGTTGGCTGTTGTGCAGTGGATTCAATAGATAAGTTATTTGGATATTCCACAGTTAGCTGTTCGGTGGTAACATCTCCTAAGGTTAACTGTTTGACTTTTTCGACATCAATTTTATCAACTGCTTCTTTTAAATCTCTTTTCAAGTGAGCATTTTTGATCGCTTCTTCTCGGGAACGGGAACTCGTCTCAAAACATTTTTCTAATGCATCGTATATTCCTCTGCGGGACTTTTTATGATATTGATATTCAGTGTTCAAGAGTTTTGCCATGAGTTCTAAGTGCATGACATCATCATCACATATTTCTTCTAAAACACTCCATTCATCGCTACCAAGCAAGCTTTTTCCAGCCTGAGGACGCGGGTCAATGAAAAGTTCGCCTGTCGCTTCTTGGTGAATCCGGGGTAAACTATCATCAAATTCGTGTTTTTCTTCTAACCAAATACGTCGAATTTCACTTAATTCTTCTGTAGTAATCAGGTTTATATCTTGCATATTTTCTGGGGAAGTCTGACGAATTTGTGTTTGCGCTTTCAAAACTGTTTTTAACCAATACTCGCGCCAATATTTGGTATAGGGACCTGGTATTGGTTCTACTGAGATTTCTCCATCGATATTACGCTCAAAGAGTTGGACATTTCCCCAGATACGTCGGAAGTCTCTTTTATCATGATCATTTTCAATATCTAATTCATTCCGAATACTCAGTAGTGGCTGCATCCATTCTTTTTCTTGGTCATTTTGGATCATCGCTTCCATTGATTTATCCTTACTCACCATTGTGCAAACCCAGCAGCCAAAGCGAGAATCGCCACAACTTGGAGTGGAGGTATCAACAACTAAGGGACATTCGTTGTCTGCTGTTGCACCTCGGTATAGATTGAATAATTCTTTATTGCTGCGGACTTCAGCGTTGAGATAGATTTACGAACCCAGGCAGAGACGACAGGGTTTTCTACTAGTGTGTCTGTTGTAATAACGTGGATTGTTTTGGTTCGTTTTTCTGGAGCAAGAGTTGCGATCGCATTCCAAATCAGTTGCAATACAGCGCTGGAATCTTTACCCCAAGAGACTCCTATAATCCAGGGGATCGCGTCTAAGCAATATAACTCTTGGATTTCAGTAGTCAGAGCTTGGATATCGTCCACCAACTCTCCCACAGTACGGACTTGCTTAGTTTTATTCTCTGGCTGATGTGCTGTAGCCATTTCTCTCGTTCCTCTGAAAACACTGACTGCTATTCGCTCTTCTCATGTATACTGCAAAGCCAACCCTGGTATTGTCAACTTATAGTTTTTAAAAACCTATCTGTATATGTTTATGATAAACGTTAAAGTTTTTAACTCGTCATATGACACAAAGCGCATCTAACCCGAAGACAGATCACAACAGCGAATACCTTTCAGAAGAAAACAGCGATCAACGGGTACTCGCCTCACTACTTGATAAATTACTGGAGAAAAAGGATCGGATTCTCGTCCAGAAAACAGAGATGGGTGGGATCGAAGCCTATGTAGGCTCTACCACTTTAGAGTGGTTTGCTTCACGGGTTCGCTTTGCATCTGCTTTACCTCTATTACAGCAAAAGTATAATCCAGAAACAGATAATGTGGAGATCGACGCGGAAAGTATTGATGAAATTCAGCAACGCCCTCTTGATTGGTCACGTCAACTACCTCTAGTACAGTATTTAGCAGCTCGGAGAAACCATAAGTTTCCACCTGTTCTCGTAGTGATTAATCAGCCTTGGGTAGATAATCTTAAAGCTACTGAGTGGGACGGTGAAGGACAATCTACAAAATCTACTACCGATTTTACGCCATTGGATAAAGATGGTAAATTCGGTATGCTCGACGTATCTGAGGAGAATGCGACCATTTATGCCCTAGATGGTCAACACCGACTGATGGGGGTGCAGGGACTGTTAGAATTGCTCAAAACTGGCAAACTTCAACGCTACAAGAAGGATAAATCCCCGGATAACACCTTCATTACAGTAGAGGACTTGATTGAGCATTACCGAGTCGAGCCTGCTTACCTAGAAAGCTTGCCAAAGGAAAAAATTGGTATTGAATTCATCTGTGCTGTCGCAGCTGGAGAAACCCGCCTTCAGGCAAGGAGACGAGTGCGATCAATGTTTGTTCATGTTAACTTAATGGCTGAACCCTTAACCAAAGGTCAGATAGCACAGCTTAATGAGGATGATGGATTTTCAATTGTTGCCAGAAAAATCGCTACTATCAATCCACTTTTAGAACAGCGCCCTGATCGTCAACCTCGTGTTAATTGGAATAGTGCGACGGTTGCAGCAAAATCAACTGTTTTGACAACGCTACAAGCTCTCAAAGAAATGTCTGAGAGATACTTGGGGCAAAAGTTTTCTCACTGGAAACCTTTGGAAAAAGGTCTCATTCCCATGCGCCCAGAGCATGAAGAATTAGAAGAGGGTATTCAGGAATTTCACAAGCTCTTCGATTATTTGGCAACCTTATCCAGTTATAAAATTCTGGATTACGAGGATACGCCTATATTGCGACGGTTCAGCTTTGAGAAGGAAGGCGGTGAAGGAAATATACTTTTCCGTCCTGTTGGTCAAGTTGCATTAGCGCAAGCTCTTGGTACTTTGGTATTTAGAAATGGTTTCTCCCTGGAAAACATTTTTAAGAAGCTTCGTAAGTTCGACAGGGAAGGAGGTTTTCGAGGTATGGAATACCCAAAATCTATCTGGTATGGAGTTTTATACGATCCAAACAAAAAGCGCGTGCAAGTTGCTGGACGCGATCTGGCAACGAGGTTATTAATCTACATTTTGGGTGGTATTCAGGAGAATGTCGAACGAGCCAAACTTCGCAAAGATTTGGCTACAGCCAGAACGGTCGAAAATAAAACAATAGGTTTTGATGGTAACTTCGTTGAACCTCAGCAAGTAGGACTTCCACCGATTCTGTAATTACTTTTGACAAATCCAGGACTTACGCATTGACAAATTAGACAAAAAGTGCAGTAGTGAAAAGAAGAAAA
>JAQYWP010000914.1 GCA_029379285.1 Rhizonema sp. PD38 | reverse complement strand
GTTGATTGTTGATTGTATAAATAAATAACAATTAACAATCAACAACTAACAATTTACAAATAATGACAAAATTAGTAGTAGCCACGGGAAATCCAGGCAAGTTGCGGGAAATGCAAGCTTATCTGGCAGATTCTGATTGGGAATTAACCCTGAAACCTGAAGAATTGGACATTGAAGAAACAGGCGACACCTTTGCCGCCAATGCTTGTTTGAAAGCCTCTCAAGTCGCATTGGCAACGGGAAATTGGGCGATCGCTGATGATTCTGGTTTACAAGTCGATGCCTTGAATGGCTTACCTGGAGTCTATTCTGCACGTTACGGCAAAACCGATCCCGAACGTATTGCTCGATTGTTGCGGGAATTGGGTGACGAAGCGAATCGAGGGGCACAATTTGCTTGTGCAGTGGCGATCGCTCGTCCTGATGGTGCGATCGTTCTACAATCAGAAGGTATTTGTCGTGGCGAAATTCTTTATACACCTCGTGGTAATGGAGGATTCGGCTACGATCCTATTTTTTATGTCCCAGAAAAGGAATTAACCTTCGCGGAGATGACACCAGATTTGAAGCGCTCCATCAGTCATCGCGGTAAAGCTTTTGCTTCTCTTCTTCAACAATTAGAAAGAATCACAGAGAAATAAGAAATTTTTACATATATACAGTAGAGACGCACCATAGCACGTCTCTACTCCACAGCTTTATTAAACCGCTTCTGTATTTTTTTCTCCAGTACGAATTCGCACAACTTGTTCCACTGGAGAAATAAAAATTTTCCCATCACCGATTTCACCAGTACGGGCAGCAGCGATAATTTTATCCACTACCATATCAACTTGATTGTCTTCTACAACAATTTCCAATTTAAGTTTTTGGAGAAACTCAACAGTGTACTCAGAACCACGATAGCGTTCAGTTTGACCTTTTTGTCGTCCAAAACCCCGAACCTCAGAAACGGTCATACCAACAATACCAGAGTTGACTAAGGCAATTTTCACTTCATCAAGCTTAAAGGGGCGGATAATAGCCTCTACTTTTTTCATTTTTTTAGCTCCTCTACTAAACTTGTGTAAATGTGTTAATTGCTAAGATAATTCTTACCACCCCGCAGACTTCCATAAGTCTCTGTGGCGCAAGCCTTGCTATGAATTCGAGTAAGATGTTCCAACTCGAATCTTCTTCTCGGTCTATGAGTACACTGCAAAGTATATCTTGCTTGTCATTACAACAATCACAAGTTTTGAATATACCTTTATTCATGTCCTTCGTTATTTTCAAAGTTTACCACCAACTGTCATTAAGACAGTTCGTCAATGACTAAAATAATTACAAAAAGTGTAATCAGTGTGTAAGGACTTGACCAAATTTAATGATTGTGATGTTGAAAGAAGGGGCGCACAATTAAATACCCAGTGCCAAAACCCATAAGTATAATGAGCAAAACGGCGAGAATTAACCACCAAGTACTCACTGTTGCCGCCTCTGCTTCAGTTGAGGTATAATATTCTACCTCCTCCTCTTCTATAAAAATAGATTCTGGTATGGAATTGGAAATTTCGAGCACTGGGGAAGGGGGAACGAAGGATGCGCTTGGATCAGGAGAAGAGTGAAATGGAGCGGCTTCAGTGACTGAAGAGTACGTTTCATTGATTATGTGGGGAGAAGGGTAGGGAATTTGATTGTAACGAGTGGACGCAAAGGAATCAACCAAGTTTTGTAGGTGTAGAGTTGACTGAACGACTTTGGTAATCTCCTGACGAAGGAATTGGTTTTCTTGGGCAAGTTGTTGATTTTGAGTAGTCAGCGCATTGATTGTTGCATGTGTTACTTGCAACTCGGCTGCTAAGTCGCGAAATACAGAGATTGGTACAGAAGCTGATTGAGCTTGAGTACCTGCTGTTGATGTATAAGTGTTAACCGAATCTGTGATTGTTCTCATTGGTTGAGTAAAAGTAGAATACATTTTGAGAAATCAACACCTTTATAACTATGTCCATGAATAATAGTAGAAAAACACTTCACAGGTATAGTTTTTTTAAGCGAACAATTTGGACTCACAAAGAATACGAAAATTAGGTGTACCTCATACTAACGAGATTCCCATAATTGCATTTTGTGTTATTCTTCAAATAATGGAAAAAAGTGTCCAACAGGACCTTGCCCTTTGCCAATATTTAGAGAGTAAGAAAGTGCAGTTGTAACATACTCCTTTGCCTGTCGCACAGATGTGTCCAAATTCTTTCCGAGTGCGAGGTTAGCTGCGATCGCAGCTGATAACGTACAACCAGTACCGTGAGTATTTTTTGTCTCGACTTGTTTTATTTTCAAAGTTTCCTGTTTGTGCCCATCGAACCATATATCGACACCACGCAAACTTCCTTGCATACCTCCACCCTTAATCAAAACAGCCTTTGCACCTCCTGTGCGGTGTATAATTTCAGCTGCGGCTCTCATATCATCTAAAGAGTGTATTTGTAACCCGCTTAAAATCTGAGCTTCGTAGATATTTGGAGTGACGATCGCAGCTTTAGGAATCAGCGCATGGCGAAGAATCTTCACAGCATTATCGTCAATCAATTGCATTCCCGTGCGGGATACCATCACCGGATCGACGACTAGGTGATGAATTTGTAAATCCTCTACCTGTTGAGCGACAGCAGCAATAATTTCCTGGTTGAGTAACATTCCCGTTTTCACTGCCTGTACGTCGATGTCCTCAAACACTGTTCGAATTTGCGCGACAACAGCCTCTCTTGGCATGGCATCAACCCGCTTCACCTCTAAAGTATTTTGCGCTGTGACGCAAGTGATGGCACTCGTACCGTGGACTTTGTGAAAGGCAAAGGTGCGAAGATCGGCTTGAATTCCCGCACCTCCACCACTATCAGAACCAGCAATGGTTAAAGCAACAGGTACCTCGGATCTTGTTTCGGCGTTCATAGGTATCTTTATATAATGAACAATTCGTCTCGGATCTCCCAATAAGGTTCGGAGCGGCATTAGCCCAGAAACCGGGTTTCTCCGAACCTGATTAAACGATCTCCAACGACGAATTGTGATTAATAAAACTCATGTTAAATGTATAACAGTGTTGGGAATTATATTTTTAGGAATAGTTTTCTCAAAAGACTGTGCTAAACAATATAGCTGTTCTCAATTAGCACTCATACACTGGTCCCTTCTTCAGATGCCCTGGAAACCAATTTGGAGAAAGGGGTTTGCTGCTAACACAGACTAGGTATTATGTATGTGACTGAAACGAGAAATACTATATTAAATAGTATAAATAAATACTTTTATAAAACAATGCATCAAGAGTTAGTAACTCTACGCCAACGGGTTCATCAACTGGAAAAAGCTCTCTCATCTGCAAGTCGTTCAATAAAAGAGCAATATGCGCTTTGGATAAACTTTCGACAAACAGAGCAAGCATTAAGAGAGTCCCAGCATCAGTTTTCATTTTTAGTTCAACGCCATCCACTAGCTGTGATTAGATGGAATACGGCATTTGAAGTGACAGATTGGAATCCTGCGGCTGAGGCTATTTTTGGTTATAGTAGGTGCGAAGTACTCGGTAAACATGGGGCAGAATTAGTACCTGAAAATGCTAGAGAGCAAGTTAATCAAATTTTAACAGCATTGCTTGGAAAAAATGGCGGAATTCGTAGTACTAATGAGAATTTGACAAAAGACGGTAAAATTATTACTTGTCAGTGGTATAATATCGCTCTAGTTGATTTGAAGGGGAAAGTTACCGGAGCGATCTCAATGGTGGAAGACATCACCGTTCGCAAAGAGATGGAACTTGCCCTCAGTCGCAATGAAGCACGCTACAAAAAGTTGGTTGCGAATATACCAGGCACAATTTACCAATTTCGCTTGGAACCAGATGGAACTCCGTCTTTTACCTCAGGAATTCTCATTTTGAAAAAAATACAATATTAATCGCCATTTTGAAACTCAAAAAAT
>JAQYWP010000913.1 GCA_029379285.1 Rhizonema sp. PD38 | reverse complement strand
GTCTCCCCTTGGGAGAAGACTCGCTAACGCTGCGAAGATCGCTAACGCCAGTCGCTCATGAGGAGCCACTCCGTTGCGGGGGTTCCCCCCGTTGAAGGAAGTGGCGTGGAAACCCTCAAGATCGCGCTGGCTCACTTTTTACTTTTGCCTTGTTGTACTAGTCATTAGGAGTTTCTTCTAAACTATCTTCAGGAAAAACAACATCTTCATACAGCAAAAAAATAGGGCAACGAAAATCAACACTGGTTAAGAGAACCTCTATTTCTGTTCGGTCTTCTGTTGTTTCTTCAAGAGAATAAGAAGTGAGTTCCCATTTTTCGTTCTCATTGAGGCGATAGCATTCCACATTCATTTTGTCGGCATCAATGAGAACATATTCTTTTAAGGTATCTATCCGACGGTAATGTCTAAATTTTTTACCACGGTCGAATGCCTCTGTACTTGGAGATAAAACTTCTACAATTAAACAGGGATGATAGATAACTTTACGCATTCTTTGGTCTCGCGGATCGCAACTAACCATCACATCTGGATAATGAAAAGGTCCCTGAGGCGAAATTCCCACTTTGGCATCTGCCATCTGAACTTTACATCCCTTACCTCGAAGGTGATTTTTGAGGGCGGATGCAAGGTTAAGGGCAATATCGTTGTGAGGGATAGTTCCCCCTGTCATTGCAAAGACTTCTCCGTTAATATATTCGTATTTAACGAGTTGTTGTTCCTCCCATTCTAGATACTCTTGGGGAGCCATTAGTTGATGTTGGCGTTGAGCAATCATTATGTCTCAGTACAAAATAAAGAAAACACTTTATAAAGTCAAGTAGGTTCTTGTATCTTGATTTTATCAAGAATTATCTTTATAAAGTTGAAATACGGTGCAGGTAAATGAAGAGATTATCGTGGCTACCGCCACTTAATGACCAAGTCTGGATTTTAGCTTTCGGTCGCTTGTTGTCGGAGATTGGTAGCGGCTTTACTTTATTTTATGCACCAATTTTCTTTGTCAATCACGTTGGTCTATCAGCAACTTCTGTAGGGATTGGCTTAGGCAGTGCTTCTATTTCGGGGGTGATTGGCAGGATTATGGGGGGAACGATGGCGGATTCCCAGTTTTGGGGACGCAGACGAACGCTGTTGCTCTCTGCCATTATCTCTGCCTTAGCTTCTCTTGTTCTCGCTTTCACCTTCAACTTTCCTATATTTGTTGTCGGTAATTTACTTATGGGGTTGGGAACTGGTTTATACTGGCCTGCTACCGAAGCTGTCGTTGCTGACGTGACGCCGCCTCAACAACTGAACGAAGCGTATGCCTTGACGCGATTGGCAGATAATCTCGGTTTGGGATTGGGCGTCATTTTTGGCGGTATGTTGATTGCTAGTACAGGGGCAAATCGAGCGCTCTTTGTGATTGATGCAATTTCGTTTCTCATCTTCAGTGGGGTGATCTACGCCCGCATTACTGAAACCAATGAATTTGCAGGGGAACACCGCCAAGTGTTCTCCGGGTGGGCTGCGGCACTTGGCGATCGCCGCTTACAAGTTTACGTTTTGGTGAATATCCTGTTCACGATTTACGTTGCTCAAATCCAAAGTACTATGCCCTTGTACTTTAGCAATTTTGTCCGAGGAATTCATCAAGGATTTTCGCCTCCGACAATTAGCGCTTTGTTTACTTGGTACATAGTCCTAACAGCAGTTTGTCAGTTACCAGCTGCGCGTGTTCTCAATCGTTTCCGACGTACCCAGGCGTTAATGCTGTCAGCCAGTTTGTGGGCAGCAGGATTTGCTTTAGTTTGGTTTACAGGAGTTGCTCACTTCGGTCATCTAACGTGGGCGGTTTTGGCACTCTTCGTTTTAGCTATTGCCAGTGTCACTTACAATCCTGCAGCCTCGTCTCTTGTAGTAGAGTTAGCACCCGCTTCTCTACGGGGAATTTACTTGTCCATCAACTCCCTGTGCTGGGCAATCGGCTATTTTATCGGACCACCTTTAGGAGGATGGTCTCTGGATCAATCCTTATGGCTAGCGCATAGCTACTGGTTGTATTTAGTGCTGAGCGTGGGTGTTGCAATTCTGATTTTACTATTTCTTGACCAAATGATGCTAAAGAAACGCAACAATTAAGTTCTGACATCATGTCCAGTTAATTAAACGTAATTTCTGTAATAACCCACATTCCGCACTCAAGAGTGTCACAGTCGGTTATTACTGAAAAAATTTTTATAATTAAGATTAAAATAATACATTTTTGTCAAATAAAGACATTTTAGGAACTCAGAGATAATTCTCAATAAGTAGCAATAAGGATTCAAGGCAGCTTGAATCTTGTTTAATAAGTAAATTACCAGTGATCAATTTATTTTTCACTCCCGCTTTCATTTTCTGTATATCTAAGTTAGATTGATAGCAATACTGCTCGGCTAAGCTTTTTTTGGTCATCATAGACAACGAGATTTCAAGGGTTTCAGCCTAATTTATTTCCTTAACCGAGCAGTATTGAGATTGATACGAATTTTCTTATTTGACCCTAATAATCTCCTCCTCTCAAGAGTTCGTATGTACTAAATGTCTCCGTTTCCGAAGCGGTGTGGCAGTTATGAGTGCACGTGGGTGGGTTTTAAGAAAGCACTCTTGTTCTTCATTTTTTGAACGAATTTGGCGATCGCCCAAAGTGAGGATATCGTTCGTGAGCGTACCAACTCGTATCACATTAGGTAGGAAATATTTAGATGCGGTTGCCCTGATGCTATATATTCTTAACAGTCTTTAGACATCATACTTCTTCCATCGTTCCTATGTAGGGCTTGCTGAATAGAGCTATAACCTTTTCCAAACAAGAGTTTCAATCCTTTTCATTACAAACAGGTGCAAGGCTGTAGCGCAATCCGGTTCAAAATCCATGCATTTCTATGGAAATTTGTGGGTTGAAGAGCGAAAATCAACCTCCGAAACTACGATTTTTTGTACTGTGTGGCATCTAGATTCGCTTTGTAGAGTTTTTCAGCAAGCCCTATGTACTATTTTTTGAGGTGTGACAGTTGAGGGTGCGCGTGGGTGGGTAATAAGAGAATAAAGCCCCCCTTAAAAAGGCAGGGCTGTTTCATTCCCTAAAAAGCCTATCGTGTAAAGCGAAAGCGTTGAGGCTATCAAAAAATGGGGAGAAAATTGATGACTGTTCACTCTGGCACTTATTTTGCTACCGAGATTGTCATATTTTCATCACCTATACTTAAGCTTGTAACCAGCTACTGACGGTCTCTGATTGACCGTCCTTTCTAAGACTCTACCTCCACGTCAGCATCCTCATCTTCAATTGCAAACTCGCTAATGTAGTCCCGCACAACACGCTCAAAAAACAAAGGAGCAGGTAAAACAGTCCACTCGCTATAATGACCAAAGCTGTAGCGTAGTGATTCCACGAGGGAAGCTATACAATCAGGATCATCCTGTGGTTGCCGCAATGTAACAACAATTTCAAGAGGGTTTGGAGTGGGCCACTGCTCCAAAAATGGTGGTTTTTCCGAGATTTGATGAACCTCTAACCCAGCCTGGGTTAATACTTTTTCTCGTGAACCATCGTCTTTTTTTAGAGTTACAGATGTATTTATTTGCATTGGACGATAGCAACTTTGACCGCGTAAATACTGGTGGAGTGTTTTACCTCCCACAGATAGATAAGCAACACACCCAGTTTGGCAGGTTCCACTGAGTCGGAATAACCCTGCTGAACTAGATGCAGAAGGTAGTTTGAGGGTTGGGGGCAATTTTTTTAATTGCTCTTTAGACCGTGTGTCTTCTAGAGAAGTTTCAGCTAGCAGCCTTTCTTTTTTATCAATAATTCCGGGGGCAAGGTCTTGACGAATCCGAACTATGCGTGCGCCCTGCCACTCTTGCTCCATCCATTGATACATTTGCTCAAAATTAATTTCATTTGGATTAATTCTAATATCTGCAAGCCAAGGCCACAG
>JAQYWP010000912.1 GCA_029379285.1 Rhizonema sp. PD38 | reverse complement strand
GTTAATCGCAAAAACCAAGACAAAGTCAGGGCTTCAGGTGTTTACAACGATCTTAGATGGCATATACAAGACTGGTCGCAAGGTCACAGATGAATTTAAGCAGATGATGGAGATTGTATTTGACGATTATTTGCCGCAATGGAATTATACAGCAGTGCCGCAGATCCCATAATTATGGATCTTATTTAATCTTCATTCCTAAGAAAAAGATTGCTTCTTATCGTTTGAGCGGATCTGGAATTTCCGCTCTGCCCCTAAGGAGAGGGAAGCGATCGCCGGCCTGGTTCCCATCGACTTTTCTGCATCGCTATGCCAGCCGATTGAATCGCGTCCGTCGCGGTACAAGTTGCCGATGACAATATTAAATTGGTAGCCTGTTACGTGTTCTATGCTTTGGCGCAGCGAATCAAGAGCAGCCGTCCAGGATCTAGGGTTGAGATGGACTGACTTTGAGTACAAGTAGTCGCAGCCCTCATCCCCATAGATCGTTTCAAGTCGCGGGACTTGCATGAGCTTGCCCAGCATTTTGATTTGGTTTTGTTGCCATTCCAACTCTAAGCAATGAAGAAGCAGTGAGTCAGCATCTTCTTTGGAGAGAAACGAAGGAATGTATTGAATTGGTAGAGCATCCACCTTGTTAAAAAGTGATAGTTGTTGCATGTTATTTGGGATTTTTAATGTTTGAGTTAGGGAAATTAAACTTTAATAATTTTGTTGTATGTGATTGCGCTGATAATCGTCTGTAACTACGCTCGTCGTGATTTGTCGTATATTCTGAAGTTAACCTCCTCTATTAAGCATGATTGTGCTCAGGATGCACGCGCATTGCTGGGCATTTTTATTGAGTGCGCTGATCTAGGCGGTTCTTGGTTTGATAGTATTTGCGGCAACTTCTTTGACGACCTATCATCTTCCCTCCCGTCTGCCTTCTGTAAAATTTTTCTAGTATCCAGCAGGAATAATCAGAGCCATTTGATTCGAGTGTGATGCCCTTGACCACGGCGGTATCGCCGTATCGCGTTCATTTTTAATTTTCATAGCAAATTTGCAGCTTAATGTTTATCCACAGCTGTGACAAATAAAGTTGTTTTAACTTAGGTTTTCCTAGATCAAAAAGTTGATTTCTCTCTATTTATACATGATATAGGTTCTGTATATACCTGTCAATGCGCTGCCTTAAATTGTATATACATGCTATTTATGCAAAATCCCCTGACTTTTCATCAGGGGATTTGTAATCACTCTTTAAAATATCACCAGCACGTTGACGCCATTGCCTGAGAAATTGAACCTCGTCTCTCAGGCTGCTAATTCCCCCAACATTTGCTCTACTCTGTGTAGTCTCACATCCATTTCTTCTACTTTGTGCAATTTCGCATCTATCTCCTCAATTCTTTGCGATTCGGTTTTCTGTGCGGGAGATATTAGATATTGCTTCATATACTCAATGAGAAGTTCTGTGGCTGAAGTATTGTTCTCCTTAGCCTTTTTGATGAAGGCATTTTTTAATTCTTCGTCTATTCGGATATTTAGCTGACTCATAACGATTTTGATTTTTACGTCTATACATAGACTAGCTGTTAGACTTTGTATATGCAATATTTTGCTAATTTTTCCCAACATTTAAAGCTTTTTCAACTGCCGCATATACAATGCCTATAAAAAAGCTTAACGTTTTGTATAGCAGACGCATATACTAAAAATAGGCAAAAGCATAGAGTGATCGCTCAACTTCCGCAAGTAGTGCGATGCCCCTAGCTTCGGCTAAAGCCTTACTGCAAGAGTGTTTAGCCTAACTTTATTAAACTACGAATATGACAAATTGCATTTACGAGCCAGTTCAACTAACTGGCAAATCTTTGAATCGACTGAAAGGAATCTATACAAGTATAGCTTGCACCACTGAAATAGCAGACAAGCGGCGCAAGCGGGATTGGATAAACGCAATCCTCAATCACCAATCACATAAGACTGGTCACACCAATACAGGAGCGATTTGTGAAAAACCAGAAGTCTCTTCTCAATTACAAGACTTGTTAAAACAAATCCATGTAATTCGTTACGCGTGGGCACCTGTAGCTGTCTCTCAACCAAAAACCTGCGCGATTTGTGCCTTATTCAAGCCCTTTGCTGACGGTACCAGTCGCGGACTGTGCTGTGGCAGTGACACTGTTTCTCGTGACTATCACCCCCAAACGGGGGACTGTGTGCATATGATTGAAGCAGCTGAGGACAAGTTACCTGAAGGTTCATTCATATTCAAGCCAGTAGAAGGCTCCCATGCTTACGAAGTCTGGATTGGCGACACAAATTATGGTGCCATCAGAATACTGGAGAATGGACAGTGGGTGCAAAGCTCACACGCGGGAGTACTCCACCCGGCAGACTTCGCGCAAAGCTACGCCCTTACTGAATACGGCACTCCTTACGCTGCGGCAGCTGCATTAGTTGAAGCAGCACAACTTAGGGGGGTTACCCATCGTGAGATCGAAGTCATTAACCGGACGGATGGCACATTCGTTGTTCGCGATAAAAAAGGTTGCCAATTTGTTGTGCAACCTAACCATCTAGAACCAAGAAAACGATGTGAATGTGCCGATTGTATCTGCCAAGGAATTCCTTGTCAACATCAACTTGCTGTGGTATATACAGCTATCGAGCAACTTTTGGACAAACCCTTTGATGAACTGTTACCAAGAGAGTGGGAGTATCTTAAACACCACGTAAAACAGTCGCACAATTTGAGTGCAGCGTAGGGTTTTAAGATGCAGGGCATAGCGATTACTACTCTATGCCCTGCATTACAGCAAACAAGTCAGAAAGTGAGAGCGAGCTTCACTCTCAAATATATTAATAAAAATCCTGACAACAATATGAACTACGACTTTATTCTTAGTCTTTCCAAGCAGGATATAGCAGGTATTTTGACTTGCTGCGGCTATGCGATGAGAGAAGATATTTCCTTGTTAAAAGCTTTGGAAGAAATGGGTTTCGATATTAACGTCGCTGGTGTCAAGGATTTTTGCACTCAGCAGGAACTGTGTCATCTAGGCTCTTTCTGCTTGACTCAATTAACATACGAGTAATTAAATGAAAAAGAAAATTTCAGTTTACCAAAATTATGCTGATATTTTGGTAAAGGTTTCCAAGCTGCTGGAATCCGGACAAAGTGTTACACTAATTCCAAATGAAACTGGTGTAGATATTTTTCATGCTTACACTAATCAATTGGTATTATTTGCTCCTGAGACCCAAAATTTACAAGGGTGTAAACAGCAAGTGTTTCAGACTGGGGATCGCGTTGCTAGTACATCACAAGTCAAAGATTTATGGATGCAGCTTTGTATTAAGCGAGTTGAATCAAAAGACCGAATTATCGCTTCGCCAATCGACATATGTGGAAAAGTTGATTGGACAACGGAACTCTTGTTTACTCCCCAGCAACTTGTAATCGTGCAAGCTTTCCAGGATTATCTTTTGAACGGACTTGATATATCGACAATCTCTGAGGAATGGGCAGCCATTGAATCTGCCAAAAACTTAAGAAAAGAATTAGAAGCAAAGCTAAAAGAAGTCAAAAAACTTGAAGAGGGGTTACAGCGCCCAGGCGCTTGCACATGAAATATAGAGGATAAAATCATGAGCGCCTTAATCAATCAACACCCCTATTTTGATGTTGAGTTTGGTATACTTAATGACTTAGCTAATAGACTTCGTATAGCAGGTGCAAAGTTCTCAGTCAGAAAAGTGGCTTCAAAACATAGGATAACTGTGGTAAAAGAACCTACTATTGCCACTGTAGAAGAAATCATCACTTATACCTGGAGTTTAGACTAGTTCGCGGTGCGAAACTGTTAAACAAATTAGTTGGAAAAATTGATGAATTGTCAATATTTATCGGCGGTAAGTAAATCTTTTAAAGTAGTATTCAATTATTGTTACAGTTATTTTGTGTGATGAAATTTAGAGAGA
>JAQYWP010000115.1 GCA_029379285.1 Rhizonema sp. PD38 | reverse complement strand
ACTTCTACCTGTGTGGAAAACTGGGATGATGTTGCTGACTACGGGGCTGAAAACGAAGAGATTGTCCAAGAATTGAACGAAGCTTGGTGTGAGTCAATTTTAACCACCGAACTCATCCCGGAGGAGAAAGAAGACATACAAGTTAATTTAGAAACCTGGCAGGATGAGTGGGATGCGGATTTTGGATTAGCCTTAGAAGCTTTGCACCAAGGCTGGGATTATCCACCTCTGGTGCAGGTTCTTCAAGGAAAGAATACAGAAATTGAAGCAACGGCGAAAGACGTGCCAGACTACGCTGACGATTTGGCACTCATTCGGTTGAAAATCCTCGAACGTGAGGAGCGGTATCAAGAATACCTCCATTTGGCTGCAGCGGAAGGGCAAACTCAGCAATACTTAACAATGCTAGGTCGTTTAGGTCGCATTGAGGAAGCTCTCTTTGCAGCACAAACCCAAATGACTTCTATGAATGAAGCCTTCGCCCTAGCTAAAACTCTTAAAGATCAAGAGGCTCTACTACAGGCATTACAGATTTCTCAAACTGGCTTAACTTTACCAGGAGATTGTCAGTATGACCTGGCAGTTTGGACAAGCAATCTGGCAGAGGGTTTGGGAGATCATCAAGCGGCTTTAGAAGCAAGAATTGTAGCTTTCTCTAGCATACCCTCTTTTACAGAGTATCGGAAAATAGAGAATTTGGCTGTGGAAAACTGGGCAAGCGTGAAAATAGATTTATTGAATGTACTCCGTGCCTACAAAGGTTGGGGAACCGAGGATGCCAGAGTTGATATATTTTTGCACGAGGGGTTAATTGATGAAGCGATCGCCACGGTCACTGAACTCAGTTCCTACTATTCAACTATAATTTATAAAGTTATGGATGCTGCTATATCTCACGATCCTGATTGGGTGATGAAAAATGCCTGTAGCCGCGCTGAATCTATTATGGATGCGGGTAAAGCCGAATATTATCTCCATGCTATAGATTGGTTAAAAAAAGCACGTGCTGCTTACTTGGCGTCTGAGAGAATAGCAGATTGGTCTATCTATAGAGCAAGTTTAATGCAAGCTCACGGTCGCAAACACAAATTGATGGGATTGTTCAAGCAACCCGGAATGGAATAAACAGTGCTGAGTCCTGTATGCTGAGGAGCCAGCGCCGTCGTACACTCCTAGAAGTCGTAAGGAGGAGCCAGTGCGAATGACGGCTTTCCCGACAGAGGATTAAGAGCGTTGATTTCCGTAAGGACGAACTACTTTCGGTTCCCCAGCACTGATTCAGGACTCAGCACTCATTTTCTCCCATTTGCTCTTCATTCGTGCATCATTATCATTTCTGGAAGCTAGAATGAGAGAGTGGTGACTGTGGGGGGATAGCATTGCTTAAGCGATCGCCTCCACGAAAATTCTCTTTTTGGTGCAAATGCCAGAATTTGTGCCATTGATGCTTGACAACTTGGGAATCTTGTGTGAATGAGAATTAGGTTTTCATGTGTTATCTTTTGTCAACCGTATCTGGAAACTCCTCAATGACTAAATGTAATACATCGGACCTTGCTGTCTGCGTGCCTCTAGTTGTTCACACAAGTCTTGGAGTGTGTAACGCTTCAAAACTTTAGTACAGGCAGCGTTGGCTTCATCCCAAATCTCATAAATTAGATCCTTTTCAGGACTGGTGTTAGCAACGCGTTCATCTTCCTTGCACTCACCATCCATTAAAGTCACAATTTCCAATAATGTAATCTGCCATGGTTCACGGGCTAAAACAAATCCTCCTCTGGAACCACGTTGACTCTTTACCAAACCAGCACGCCGGAGACTGGCAAGAATTTGTTCCAAATAGCGATCAGGTATTGGTTGCTTGTCTGTAATTTCGCTCATTGTTAGAGGAGTTTTTTCCCCTTTGTGGCTTGCTAGTTCTAAAAGTGCTAGCACTGCGTATTCGACTTTAGAAGACAGATCTAGGAGAGCGTAATTATGGATATTCAATTCTTTCCCCAATATACTACTAATTGCCGATAGATTTATAGTACTAAAATCGATATGAATTTATGTATACGCGATCCCAGCCGAATGCACGTTCATAAAAGTACTGTATTTATATCAATTTACAGTATTTAGTCTTCAAGAATTCTAACAGAATTTCCACTCTCATGATATCCATCAGTTGTGGGAATGAAAGAAGATTCCTGATTCAGGAGCAATATCTATTAAAGATCATTGAAACCGAGTATGCTGCTAGCTGATTTACGAACAATTTATGAACGCGATCCAGCAGCCCGTAATTGGCTGGAAGTGTTGTTCTGCTATCCTGGACTCCAAGCCCTGATGTTTCATCGCTTGGCACACTGGCTGCACAACAAGGGTATTCCCTTTATACCTCGATTTATTTCTCAAATCAGTCGGTTTTTCACTGGGATTGAGATTCATCCAGGAGCCAAAATTGGCAATGGTGTTTTTATTGACCACGGTATGGGGGTGGTTATTGGGGAAACAGCGATTGTGGGAGACGATGCCTTAATCTATCAAGGAGTCACTCTAGGCGGTACTGGAAAAGAGACAGGTAAGCGCCATCCAACCTTAGGCAATCACGTCGTTGTGGGAGCAGGCGCAAAGGTATTGGGCAATCTTCAAATTGGCGATCACGTCCGTATCGGTGCAGGTTCGGTGGTGCTGCGAGACGTACCCAGCAATACTACTGTAGTCGGGGTTCCAGGGCGTGTTACTCGTCAAGATAAAAAGAGCATCGATGTTCTGGCTCACAATCAACTCCGAGATGTGGAAGCTGAGGTTATTCGAGTTTTATTTGAACGAGTCAAAGCTTTAGAAAAACGGGTAGAACAGTTGCACACTAACCCCCCTTTGTCTTCAGTTATAGTTGGCGAAGAAACCGATAACGGCAAGTGGAATACTGATGGCTTGATAGATGACTTTCTTGATGGTGCCGGAATTTAACCAAGGTTGGCACATCACCATATGATCATCATTTAAAGAGTGATCGCACTCACAAATCATATGTTAATCTTTCTGAATCAATTATGAGGCAGATTGTTTGGTGAAATCTATCGGAGTGTTTTGTGGTTCTAGCACGGGTTTTAGACCTGTATATAGGGAAGCGGCTCAAACTCTTGGACAAACTTTAGCAAGCCGAGATTTAAGATTAGTTTATGGAGGTGGAAATGTAGGGCTAATGGGTATTGTTGCTGATGCAGCTTTAACAGCAGGAGGTGAAGTCATTGGGGTGATTCCAGATTTTCTAATTACTAATGAAATCGCCCATAGAGGACTCTCCATACTTCACGTTGTTGGGTCAATGCATGAGCGCAAAACTAAAATGGCGGAGTTATCTGATGGCTTCATCGCACTTCCTGGTGGATACGGAACTCTCGATGAGTTCTGTGAAATCCTCACTTGGGCACAGTTAGGACTTCACCAAAAACCTTGCGGTTTGTTAAATGTCGAAGGATATTTCGATCCTTTACTGAAATTATTTGACAACGCGGTGACAGAAGGATTTCTTAAACCTACTGGTCGTTCTTTCGTTTTGGAAGCATCTGATCCAGAAAATTTACTGGATGTATTTGCAACTTATCAGCCAACTGTAATGAAGGAATGGATTGAGCCAGAAGTCAAGCCTTAATGGAGCCGACAACAGAACAAAGGACTGATGCACGCTCTATTAACAGATAGCTTTGTAGAGGCGTATTATCCTACGCCTCTATCTACAAAACCTTTTACAAATCCCGAACCTATACCTCTCAAAAAAATCTCAGTTCTGTAAAAGTCTCACCAAGTCGTATATTTTTCGGCTGAGTACATTATTAATCAATATTAATGAATGCAATTTCAGGGGTGAGATACTAAATCTAATTATTGCGACTCCCTACGCTAGTGGTTTATGTCATTAATTTTGAGGGGTAGCGTAGTGAGCGATTTATCGCTCAAATTTAAGCACTAAAGTGCTTACTACGAACTTTCATAACTTATCAAAACTAAAATCATACACTCCTATACCCAGTCAAAGGGCTTTAACTGTAATGACGAAAACCTTTGCAACCATCGACGGGAATGAGGCTGTTGCCCGTGTTGCTTATCGCTTAAATGAAGTTATTGCGATTTATCCCATCACTCCCTCTTCATCAATGAGTGAATGGGCTGACACTTGGTCATCTGAAGGGTACCCTAATTTGTGGGACACCGTTCCGAGTGTGATTCAGATGCAGAGCGAAGGTGGGGCGGCAGCGGCAGTTCATGGGGCGTTGCAAACGGGTTCAATGACGACGACATTCACGTCTTCTCAGGGACTGTTGTTGATGATTCCCAACCTGTACAAAATTGCAGGTGAACTCACTAGCGCTGTGATCCACGTTGCTGCGCGCTCTTTAGCGACGCAAGCCTTATCAATTTTTGGCGATCACAGCGATGTCATGGCAGCGCGTGCAACTGGCTTTGCCCTACTATGTTCTGCTTCTGTACAGGAAAGCCAAGACTTTGCCCTCATTGCTCAAGCGGCGACACTCAAGGCGCGAGTGCCGTTTATGCACTTCTTCGACGGCTTCCGCACCTCCCATGAAATTCAGAAAGTCCAACTGTTGGAGGATAGTGACTTAAAGGCACTGATTGATGACGATTTAATATTTGCTCATCGAACTCGTGCTTTAACCCCAGATCGCCCAGTTTTGCGCGGAACCGCTCAAAATCCTGATGTCTATTTCCAAGCTCGTGAAAGTGTTAACCCTTACTACAATGCTTGTCCGGAAATTGTTCAGCAAGAGATGGATCGATTCGGTGATCGCACGGGACGGTATTATCAGATCTATGAATATTACGGTGCCCCTGACGCTGAAAAGGTAATTGTGCTAATGGGTTCGGGTTGTGAGACGGTGCATGAAACACTCGATTACCTTAACACTCGTGGTGATCGCGTCGGTGTTGTCAAAGTACGATTGTATCGTCCTTTTGACGTCAACTTATTTGTCAACGCGCTTCCTAAAACAACCAAGGCGATCGCTGTCCTTGATCGTACCAAAGAACCGGGCAGCATTGGTGAACCCCTATACTTGGATGTGGTCACTGCTATTCATGAAGCGTGGGGGAGTGAGAGAAATTCCCCGTATCCTCAAATTATCGGTGGTCGTTACGGTCTTTCCTCCAAAGAATTTACCCCAGCAATGGTGGTGGCTATTTTTGAGAACCTTACCCAAGCGAAACCGAAGAATCACTTTACCATTGGTATCAATGACGACATTTGTCAGACTTCCCTGACGTTTGACGCTAACTTTTCTACAGAACCAGATAGCGTGATTCGGGCAATGTTCTACGGTTTGGGTTCAGATGGCACAGTTGGTGCGAACAAAAACTCAATTAAGATTATTGGTGAAGAAACCGATAACTATGCCCAAGGCTACTTTGTCTACGATTCCAAGAAATCAGGTTCTATCACTGTTTCCCACTTACGTTTCGGGAACGAACCTATTCGTTCCACTTACTTAATTGATCAAGCGAATTTTATTGGTTGCCATCACTGGATATTCCTAGAACGTCTTGATGTTCTCAAAGCTGCTGTTCCTGGTTCTATTTTTTTGCTGAACAGTCCCTACGACACTGACACTTGGGAACATCTTCCCGTCGAGGTGCAGCAGCAAATCGCTCGTCGGAACCTAAAGTTCTACGTCATTAATGCTACCAAGGTGGCGCGTGACAGTGGCATGAATGGAAGGATTAACACAGTGATGCAGGTGTGCTTTTTTGCATTAGCAGGTGTCTTGCCACAAGAGGAAGCGATCGCCAAAATCAAGCAAGCAATTGAAAAGACTTACGGCAAAAAAGGCGCGGAAGTTGTCCGCATGAACCTGCAAGCCGTAGATAATACACTGAAGAATTTGCATGAATTAAGCAGTGAGATATGGGAAAACAAAAATGAAAAAGTACTCCCGAACTCTGCCTTCACGAACCCAATTCCCGACACTGCTCCTCAATTCGTACAATCCGTTTTGGGCAAAATGATTGCGTGGCAGGGTGATGAACTGCCTGTGAGTGCCATGCCTGCTGACGGTACTTATCCTACTGGCACCTCTCAGTGGGAAAAACGCAATGTGGCAGAAGAGATTCCCGTTTGGGAAGCCGATGTCTGCATTCAGTGTAACAAGTGTGTGATGGTTTGCCCCCACGCTGCTATCCGAAGTAAGATTTATCAACAGGATGAGTTAGCTGCGGCTCCAGTCACTTTCAAATCAATTGGTGCCAAGGATAAAGATTTTACAGGTCAGAAATTTACCATTCAAGTTGCTTCTGAGGATTGCACGGGTTGTAGTATTTGTGTGGATATTTGCCCTGCTAAAGACAAATCTCTCCCAGAACGTAAGGCAATTAACATGGAACCGCAATTGCCTTTGCGGAAGCAAGAACAGGAAAACTGGAATTTCTTTTTAAAGTTACCAAATCCTGACAGACGGCAACTCAAAGTTAACCACATTCGCCAACAACAACTGCAAGAACCTTTGTTTGAATTTTCTGGTGCTTGTGCTGGCTGTGGTGAGACGCCTTATTTAAAATTGCTGACACAACTGTTTGGCGATCGCACAATGATTGCCAACGCCACAGGTTGTTCTTCAATCTACGGTGGTAATTTGCCCACAACTCCTTGGACAAAGAACGCCGATGGACGTGGCCCGGCATGGTCGAATAATTTATTTGAAGATAACGCCGAATTCGGTCTTGGCTTCCGCTTATCTTTAGACAAGCAAGTTGAATTCGCGACTCAACTTTTGCAAGAATTGGCTAAGGAATTCCAATCGGTTATTCCTGAAGATTTGGTTCAGTCTATTGTCACTGCATCTCAAGCAACCGAAGCTGATATTTACGAGCAACGCGAACGAGTTGCCCTCCTCAAGCAAAAGTTAGAGAGTTTGCTAGCAGCTGACAGTTTACAGCTAATTAAATCTTCTTCTCACTCAAAAATCATCTCAAAAGCGAAACAACTTCTTACACTGGCTGATTATCTTGTGAAGAAAAGTGTTTGGATTGTTGGTGGTGATGGTTGGGCGTATGACATTGACTCTGGCGGACTAGATCATGTATTGGCTAGCGGTCGCAATGTCAATATTTTGATTATGGATACCGAAGTGTATTCTAATACTGGTGGACAAGCATCTAAAGCAACACCACGGGCGGCGATCGCTAAGTTTGCTGCCAGTGGTAAGCCAGGAGCGAAGAAAGACTTAGGGCTAATTGCCATGACCTACGGAAATGTCTACGTAGCTAGTGTAGCATTAGGTGCTAGAGATGAACATACTCTTAAGGCATTTTTAGAAGCAGAAGCCTACGACGGTCCTTCACTGATTATTGCCTACAGCCATTGCATTGCCCACGGTATCAACATGACGACAGCCATGAGTCAACAGAAGGCGTTGGTAGAATCAGGTCGTTGGTTACTGTATCGCTATAATCCCGAGTTGCAGCTTGCTGGTAAGAATCCTTTGCAGTTGGATATGCGATCACCCAAACAACCGATAGAGCAATCGATGTACCAAGAAAATCGCTTTAAAATGCTGATTAAGAGCAATCCCGACCTTGCCAAACGCTTACTGCAAGAAGCTCAAGCTGAGGTATATGCTCGTTGGCAGTTGTATGAATACATGTCAGATCGTAAGCTATCTGATGAGTGGCGATCGAAGGAAAATTTCGATTAAGCTCAAAGTATAACCATAATCAAAGGCTTATGAGAATCTTGCGTAAACTGCTAGTTATTTTTCTAACACTCACTTTGTGCTTCACAACTGTTGCTTGCGGAGGGGGAGCTAAGCAAACTCTACCTCCTACAGGGAATCTCCGTCAACCGTCAATTGCTGCTACCAAGCTAAATGATGGTCAGTACCCTGTACAACAAGCTACATACGACGATGTTAATGGGGAGTACACTTTATTTTTACTCAACGCGACGCCACCAACTTTTAGAACTCAAAATATACAGATGGCAAGGCTGACCGATGAGGAAATCAAGCAGGGTCAGAAAACTAACCTAAAAGTGCAGAACGGCGAGTCTATTTTATACCTGACAGAGGATTTCAAAATCGAGTACGTCCACAACGTTACCGAGAATAGAACTAATCCTCAAACGGGACAACAAGAACAGGTCGTAGTTCGTCGAGAAAATGGATTTTGGGCACCCTTTGCTGGTGCTGTGGCAGGTCAGGCAATAGGTAGCCTGTTATTTAGACCTCATTACTATGTGCCACCCGTCTATCAACCAGGAGTATCGGTGCTGAATGGGTACGGTGGTTATGGTAGAAGCTATGGCGATGCAGTCAGCAGTTATCGCCAACGCTACAATACACCACCAGCCGAAGTTAGAAACCGGACTGCATTCCGCAGTACGGGGACAATTAGAAGCTCGTCTCCTAATGACTTTAATATACGACGCACCGTCCCACCAAACTCTTCGGTAAACCGTCCCACGGGATCTGGTTATGGTGGCAGTATCCTCCAACCCTCCGGTCGTTCCGGTTCATTTAGACGTCCTTCTGGCAGTGCTTTTGGTAGCGGACGTGGTGTTCCCAGGCGTTCGGGTTTCGGTAGCAGACGGCGTTAGGATCTGCATGTAATTCTAGGGGCGAGAGGTTACTTTCGCAAAACTTGAACCCTCTCCCCCATTAGATACTCATAGCCCAGTCCTTTCAACGCGAACAAAAGTACTATAAAATCAAAGGCTGAAACCCTCTCCCAGACTGATCTTACACTGTGCCAATTGCGTAAGTCCTGTTTGGAAACTGAAGTTTAGACTCAAGCCAAGTGATTTTGATGAGGTTAGAGGACGGCAGCAGGTAATAGCAAACGATGGCTAAAACCAAAACTATTCATCTATGCGCTAAGAGGTTGTTTGAAAAGGGTTGACTTGAGCCTCAAGTGTAACTCAGGGGCTCGGTCTCAAGTCCCAAAACTCCGATTCTGTTATAACAGTTTCTCAGTATTCAGGGTAGTAAAACACACGTTTGAGAATCTTTCAAACATCCTTGAATACTTAATAGGTGTTAATGAAATTAACTTATGCACTAAAGCGTTGGTTGAAGCAAGTTTGTGAATGTTTAGCTAGACATCTCCAAAATAACTTTGTCGGTATCGGCATAGTCGTCGAGTAAGCGCCTAATTTCTGTCGCCCAGTCAACCGCCGTTCTGCGTTCACTCACTATTGCTTTGCGCCACCCCCTAAAGGTTCTGTAAACAGGAAGATATTAGCCTTGCCCGAAGCGTTCGTATTCATAATAAATGGACTCTGGTTGTCCTGGTTTTGCTATAGTACATCTTCAATGTGCGCGACAAATACCGATTTGTAAAGAGAGTCCCTACGCTGTGCCAGTTGCGTAAGTCCTGAGGATGAGTACTCCCTACCTGTCATAATCTCTGTGGCGTACTACTAGGTATGCGACTCTTTCAAAGCAAGTGAATGGGAATCATTAATAGCAAGATTCAAGACTTGCTCAACATCTAATAGAAAGATTGTGTTTGTGACACCATCGCGAGATACAACAGCTACATGGCTAACTAAATCGAGGAGAGTTTTGGGTTGACGAGCTGACTTTGGGAGCGATCGCATCATCTCGTCAGGTAACTCTAACAAATCTGGTGGTTGATCTACCAAAATTCCGCAGAATTGCCGTTCTAGATTGCGGACAATTACTAAAAAACCTTCAGTTGTGTTTTTTTGAGATAAATTACTAATTTGTTTACTAATTTGTAGAGATATAGGATTTTGAATTTTTCCATTTAAATAGTCATGCAAATCCAAAACCCTAATAGTATGCCGACCTATGTGGGCTAATCCCAGTGTTAATATTTCCTGATTGGGAATAGAAGAACAATTCACTACCTTCAGTACATCGTTTATTAGTAATGCAATTTGATAATATGCTATTTTAAAAACAATAAACTTCTCAACTTTAGACTCGTCGTACATAACTTTAATTCAATCAAGGTTTGCGCTAAAATGCAACAATTTCAAAATCTTTAAATAGAAAATCTGGCTGGGAAAATTTGCCCATGAGTGAGTAAAGCTAAAGAATATCAAGAGCAACAGTTTCCCACAAGAGAAGGGCGTTTAGCCGGGAGAGTTTTCCACAAGTAAATCTTTCACTACCGTCAGTAGATTGTGTTCTAAATAGGGTTTTGTCATATAGGCTGTTGCACCACAATCAGTAGCAATTTGGCGGTGTTTTTCACCACTGCGAGAGGATAGAATGACAACAGGAATTCGCGCCAACATGTTGTCTTTCTGACGGTATTTGAGAAACTCAAACCCATTCATTCTTGGCATCTCAATGTCACAAATCACTAAATTAATACCTTTGTGCTGTTCAAGTTGCTTGAGTGCTTCATAGCCATCCTTTGCCTGAAGCACTAGATAACCAGCTTTTTGAAGTGTTATCACTAGAGATTGACGCAAGGTAATTGAGTCATCTACCACAAGGATGATTTTGTTTTGTTGAGCAGGGAGATTCGGTTCTGAAGACGGAATTAAGAAAGCCCGAGTTTGGATTGGTAATTGCTGCTGTTGACTTAAAGAAAATCGAAAGCGTGTTGAAGATACTGTGGTAAATGTTCCCTCAACGGAGGATGTTGGAGACAAACGAGTGAGATCATGACGGCGATTTATCTGCTGCTCCTCCACATGCTGTATGAGAGCGACTATGTTCAGCACTAAAGTCAGGCGACCATCAGCTAAAATACTACCACCATAAATATAGCTGGGTGGTATAATCATTTGACCTAGAGGACGGATTGTTAATTCTTGCTCCCCAATCAATTGGTCTATTTCCAAACCAATCAGCCTATCCTGGTAATGAATCATAATTACAGGCATTATTGGCTGCTCCCCTGAATGTTGAGGTGGCTGAGAAAGTATTGGGTTTGGCAACCAAAAATATTTCAGGATCTTTGATAGTTGATAGATAGGGACGAGTCGTTGATCAGCACCTTTACCCAATTGAAGAACTTTCCCTCCTTCCCACGCTCTGATTTGGTGTGCTTGAGGAATTAAAATTTGCTCGATCTCATTTGTGAACAAGGCATAAGTGCGATCTCCTGCCTGACATAGAAGTAAGTTCGCTATTGTTAAGTTGAGCGGAATTTGAAGTGTAAATGTTGTGCCTTGATATCGTTCGGAATATACTGATACTGAACCTCCAAGAGCTTGCAACTGAGTCCGAACCACATCCAGTCCAATGCCTCGCCCGGAGAGATCGTTGACTTGAGAGGTGGTTGAAAAACCGGGTTCAAAGAGTAAGTTTGTTAGCTGAACTTCATCAAGACTGCTCACCTGTTCCTCTGTTGAAATTTGACGTTCTACTGCCGTGGCGCGAATCTTATCAAAATCCAAACCTTGTCCATCATCCCTGACTTCAACAATCAAATACCTATTTTGATGGTAAGCGCAGATTTCAATTTGACCTCTCTGTGACTTCCCCCATTGTTGCCTGATAGTAGGGGATTCAATGCCGTGATGAAAGCCATTGCGAATCAAGTGGAGTAGGGGATCGAACAGCTTTTCTGCCACCACTTTATCTACTAAGACTTCAGTCCCATGAAGCTCCAGGTTCACCTGCTTGTTATGCAGTAGTTCTAAATGCCGTAAAAGATGGCGAAAGCGACCAAAGATATTTCCTAAAGGTAACATCCGAGCTTCCATAAGTGTTTCATAGGTGCTGGTCAACAATCGACGTTGTTTTTCCAGTGTCTCACCTGAGGAACGAGCAAAGAATTCGATCTCATCAGCAGTTTCTGTTAGTTGCACAATGTCTTCTTGAACTGACTGAATGAGGATCTGGAATTCGTCATAGCGGTTGAGTTCTAAGGGATCGAAAGAATTCGTATGTTTTGGATTTTGCTCAAAGTTGCTTGGAGGGAAACCTTCTGTGGCAAACTTTCCATGACGGATTTCGGATTTTGAATTACTCGGTAGTGCTGTTGTTTTCGGAAATTCTGGACTCTCAGTATCTAAACCCAATCCAAAATTGTTGATTTGCTGTGGTTTTGGGATGAAGTGGTTGGACAAATCTCGTAGTTGACTGAGTTGTTGCTGATGTTGCTCGATCTGGGCGAGCATGACTCGAACTGTAGCCTGCAATTGTTCGTTCTGTAGTGATTGACGGTTTTGATTGGTAAGCAATTCTCCAATAGAGTAATTCAGATAATCTAAATGCTTAACTTCAACTCGGACATTTTGAAACCATGAAGTTTGGTTTTTCTCGGAAAGATCGGTTGAATTAATAGCTTCTGGGATCGGAAGTGGAGGTATGACTTCCTCCTCTTCGCTATCAGATTCAACGCTTTGATTTTCTAAAACATCCTCAAACTCCAAGTTTTGATTAGATGCAAAGCTTTGATCCTCTAAAATATTCCCAAACTCTAGTTCCTGGGTTATTGTATCCTCTTGATCCTGCTCCCGCTTGTCCTCTAATTGCCCCCAAATTGTCTCAAAAAGAGGGTTTGTTGATTCTTCTTGCTCTGATTCACTCCAGCCCAACTCTAAGCTCTCTAACTCACTCAACAAGCTGGCATCTGAGTTTTGTGATTCAATAAAGGAGTGCAACGCTGAGTCACTGAGAGACTGAATAGCCAGATCCTCGGCGGCAACTGATGTATATTGAGGAAAATTTTTATCCGTATTATCACTTGCAAAAACAAGCTGACTGAGTTGTTTTAACAACAATGATGGTTCACCCCCAAGGCTGCGATCGCCATTGAGGACAGCTTTTTGTCCGTTCTGGAAGTCCATCAGCGCCTGACGGGCTATAGTTACGGCTTGTTCTGGATGGGTATCCAAAGCGGTGATCGCAGCAGAGGCAATAGCTCCAAATCCAGGTAAATTTAAGGATTCACCTAAGCCGAGGAAAACTTCCGCACTTTGTAAGAGCGTTGTGGCAATCATTGCTTGATTGGCAGTGGCTAATGCGGCAGCAAGATCTTTTAACCTTTGGGTAACACCTAATTCAAAGATAGACTGTGTAACGTCAAAACCTAATTCTACGGAATTGGGTATGTAAGCATCTTGACCAAAACAATCACCAAGCCGCTCTTGCAATTGTGTAAAAATTGCTGCAGTTCTATCGAGAATCTCGGCGTCATTAACTTTTTCGTTTGCCAATGCAGAAGTTATGCATAAATGGAGAGACTGATAAATTTCAAAGATTAAAGCCTCAACTTCTGAGTCAATTGAAAAGTCAGGTTTGCAGATTGCCCTGAAAATATCTTCCAATGAGTGAGTCACAGTTTTGATCGTTTCCAACCCAACAGTTGCTGCTGCTCCTTTCAAAGTATGAGCATTCCGCATCAGGTTGTAGACTTTGTTGATACTGTAATCTTCTTGAAGACTTAGCAATCCTTGTTCTAAAGCTTGCAGCAGTTCTGGCGCTTCTTGGAGAAAGTAGTGATAGCTTTGCTCGCGAATTGTTGGATCAATC
>JAQYWP010000911.1 GCA_029379285.1 Rhizonema sp. PD38 | reverse complement strand
TGTTCTCTTTATTTGTTTTTTACGGGTTTATTCGGTAGGTGCAAGATCTGAGCTACTCGAAATGAAAATGTTGAAATCCGCTATAGATTATGTATTTATAGATTTAAGTCTTTAAAGCAGTTTATGAGTAGTAACTAATGACGTAAACTCACAACGATTTTTACCCAGATGCTTGGCACGGTACATGGCAGTATCAGCTTGTTTTATTAGGGTTTCAGCATCTTGACTGTTGAGTGGGTAAATACTGATACCAATACTGGCGGAAACTTTAGTGGTATGTCCGTCCAAGACAATCGACTCAGCAATAGTTGATAAAATTTTCTCAGCAACTTTGGCTGCGACTCCCATGCTAGGAATTGCCCGTAAAATGACGGTAAATTCATCTCCTCCTAAGCGTCCTACAGTATCACTATTGCGCAAGGAATTACTGAGGCGTTGGGCAATAGTTATCAACAAGCGATCGCCCATCTCGTGTCCTAAGGTATCATTGACATGCTTGAAACCGTCAAGGTCAATAAATAGGAGTCCTATTAATAAATTATTGTTTTTTGCCCACTCAAGCGAGTTGTAAAGTTGTTCGACAAAAAATTTGCGATTGGGTAGACCGGTGAGAGAGTCGTGATAAGCAAGATAGCGCAAATGGTCTTCTTTGAGTTTTAATTCATCATTAGAGCGAGATAACTCAGCAGCAGCACGCTTGAGATCTTGCTCTATCTGCTTGCGCTTAGTAATATCACGAATGACTCCAACTAAAAAGAAATTGCCAGCTGCGTCTTTGTGGAGCGATCGCTTAGTAGAGATAAAAAAGGTCTTGCCACTGGCGTTAGTGAATTCTTCTTCGTGTTCCTGAGGTTCATGATTTTGGAAGAGTAACTCATCTTGCTTGCGAAAAACATCCGCCTCATGTTTGGCAAAAAAGTCATAGTCAGATTTTTCAATCAACAGACTTTTAGGATAACCAATAAATCGACAATACGCTTCATTCAAGACAATCCACTGGTGTTTTTCATTTTTCACAAAAATTGGATCGGGAATCGTGTTGATCACTTGATGCAAAAACTCTTTAGACCGTTTCAACCCTTCTTGGTGATATGCTGAAAGAGCAGTAATCACGACAGCCGCTCCACCCAGGGAAAGTAAAGCAGGCAAGATTGGAATCCACCAGCCAAAGCTGAAACCAATATAGGCACTGCCAACGATTACGAAACCTGAAAGTAGAATACTCAGGATATTTTGACTTGGATATCGGATTCGTCTGGAAATACTCGTTCCCATATAAGCCCAAGCGAAAATCCATAACCATTCTAAGGTTTTGGACCATACTTTAAGTAAAGGTCGTCCGTCAAGGGCAGATCTAATTAACTCGCTGATAAAATATGCTTGTAATTCTATCCCAGCCACAGGTTTGACTGTACCCATAATCCGACTGGAGTATGGAATTAAGACATTATCCTGGAGACTGGGTGCAGTGGAACCAATGAGTACAATGCGATCCTTAATCAAGCTTTCTGGTACGCGCTCCTCCAGCACATCTGTCAGGGAAACTTTACTGAATCGCCCCGCTTTGGGAAAATTTGACAAAATTTGATAGCCTCTATCGTCTGCACCGACATAAGCACCATCATTTCTTTGGAAACGAGGAAACACAGCTTTGCCCAACTGCAAATACTCAGGATTACTTTTTGCTTTCTTAGAAGTAATACCCTCTGATTTTAAATACACCTTCGCCAACTTCAAGGCAAAACTATAATGTACCTGGTTATCAACGTGTCTGTATAACAAGCTGCGACGTACTTTGCCATCAGCGTCTAACACCAAATTGTTGAAACCGAATTGGTTTAGCTGATGCAGCACTGGTGGAGGTGAAACACTGGTGTTGTGGTTTTGTGACAAAAACTCAATGCCGACCAAGTTGGGCATTGAACGATAAGCAGAAACTAAATCATGATGACCTGGTTGTACTGGCAAATCTCGATAGATATCTAACCCAATAGCACGAGGTTGGTGGATTTGTAATTTTTGCAACAGCTGGGCAATCACGCTATCTGGAATCGGCCACCTACCAACAGAGTGTAAAGAAGCTTCGTTGATGGCGACAATGGTAATACGCTCGAATGGTGGCTCTTGAGGACGTAACTGAAAGAATTGATCTAAAGCTGCCCATTCTAAGGATTGTAATAATCCGACAGAACGTAATAACATAATAAAGGCTGCAATACAGAAGGCAGCCATTAACTGCTTGTGTCCTTGACAAAGCGGTTTTTTTAGTGCTGACAGTAACCTCGCAAGATGCTTGCATAGCTGCTTACTCATTCCCATTTCCTCATTGGGAGGAATTTTTTCATTTTTCTATGATTATTAGCGACCTGGCAATAGCTCCTACGCTATTAAGAAGAACACATAGGTCACTCACAAAAACATTCAAGTTATTTCTGCTCATGACCAGTCCTCACTATGTAACTAGCAACTTACGTTATTAACTAGTTACTTATGCCTATTGGTATTACTAAATATTGACGAATTGATGTAAAGTAAATCCTTACACCTCGAATACGATTCGGAGCCGACCGGGAGCCTGGGGATGAAAAATCAGTTTTTCCCCCTACTTGCCTCAACAGATGTTAACGCTACAGAACTGTATTGCCTACACCCCTATTAAAAATATTCTCTAAATTAGCGTTTTGTCTATAATTCGCAAATATTTGTGTATTTAGGTTGGGAATTGAGAATGGGAAAATCGGAGCCACTACTGAGTGGGAATCAGGGGCATGGGAAAATCGGTAATGGGTTACTGGGAAGAATTTATTTGCGGACAACCTTTTGACCGATTCCCAATGACCTTCATTTCTTGAAAGCGTCAGGAAAATTCTTAAAGTTACGGGGACCTTTGTAGCCGGAGACTTGAGCTAATGTCTCTAATGGTTGTACATTAGGATAAAGTTTTCCATTAATTTGCCAAGTGGGATAGCCTTTGATGCCAACCGCTTGACAGACGTCAGGTTTTGGGTCATCTTTGCCCTGCGGATCGCAATCTATGTGTTTAATTTCTGGATACGCCTCCTTGCCAAAAAGTTCTTTTTGTTCGTGGCAATGAGGACACCACCAAGCAATATATTCCTTGGCACCAATTTGGGTAAGGTGACGTGCTAAACCGATTTCTGCCTCGCCAGAACTAGATCGAATTGGCCAACCAACTCCCAGAGCAGGTTCTCCAATTGGTTCTGGGCTTAAGACTTTTGCCGCACTACTTGAGGAGCTGTATTGACTGTATACACCTAATGTGGCAATGAGTGTTACCATCCCCACAATAATGGCGGTAAAGAATATTTGCCCAATATCCTCCCAAGACCGACCAATGAGAGTAAGGACTAAAAGGCTCAAAGAAAAAGTCGCTGAGGCAATACAATAAGGACAGAATGTTTTGATTTGGAATGCCAGCAGGTACATTAAGTAACCGCTGAAGACAGTCATGGCGATCGCACCCGTTAGCAGTAACAACCAAGTCCAATTTTCCAGCTTTTGACGCAGATCCTTTTTTTCCACTGTTTTAAATGCCAGCGGAATCAAAGCAAATACTGCCATGCTGATGTATGCCAAAAACCCAAACAAGGATAATGGCAATCCACCAAAAATTGGCAATGTTGCCCAAGGGCTGGCAAGAACATCATGACAGCCTCCGCCTCCAGGTTTTGCCAGACAAGCAACACTGCCTCCTGTCAACTTTTCAATAGTCAGATAGCCTGTAGTTAAGGCACCACATGCGGCGATCGCGGCGATCAATAAACGCGAGGAGCGATGAATCCAGGGAGAAGAACGACGGCGTATCATAAAAAATAGCGATCTTTTAGTTAGTGATTAGTGGTTAGTAGTTAATAGTTAGTAGTTAGTGGTAAGAAACTACCAACTTTTTAACAATTAACAACTAACAAATATTACAAATGTAACTTAACAGACGATCTTGATTTATTTTCCTCTTTAG
>JAQYWP010000910.1 GCA_029379285.1 Rhizonema sp. PD38 | reverse complement strand
TATATTATTTCTGAGACAAAAGGATCTTTGCTACAACCAAAAGTTGGGCAAAGATAAAGATGATCGTTAGAGGATTCATCTTGTTTACCTCGAGAATAGCACCAAATGTCCCAATGCTTTGCTAGATAGATAGGCTTGGGAATTACGTGCTGTTGTTATTAGCCTATTCTATAAACTAATTATACATAATTTTTAAAGAAAACAGAAAAAATAATGTTGAATAATGATAATACGTTTTCAATAACGCTAACTGTCATATAGATTTGTCGTGAGTATAAATACTTGAGGTTTCTTGCAGAAGAATTGCATTGCTTATTAATAAAATCTTTACACTTAAAAGAGTCATGACAACTACAACACCAACAATTAATTTTGTCACTCCCCCAGAAAGATTACCCTTTTTAGAATCAATCTGTTGGCAGACTGCCGATGTGTATCGCTTCACACTAGAACAAATGTTGAGTCGCTATGAGCGTGGTTGGCGATATCACAACATACTCAATAATCTTGAGGGTGAAGAACTGAATTTCGTTAAAAAACTTGCAAAATATTATAAATCCTGGTTGCAAGTTGAGTTATGACCTTTAGATTAGATCACCATAATAACATCCTCACAATTCTTGAATGTTTAGATTGTGAGGTACTTAAAAAGGGTTCTGCTTACTTCGGTGGTGGAACCCTACTTGCTTTTGATTTTGAAGAATATCGATGGAGTAAAGATGTTGATTTTATTGCTTCTGTTGGTACAGAAGGATACAAATATCTACGTACACTAATATTTGATGACGGGTATAAAGCATTATTCAATAACTTAAGTAAAATCCAAATTGAACGCGGTACAACTGACCAATACGGAATTCGGATGGCAGTTTGTGTAAACGATGTATTTATCAAAACAGAAATTATTGCTGAAAATCGTTTTGAACTAGATCCACCAAGATACCCTAAATGGTCGCCTGTTCCTTGTTTAAGTTTAAATGACTGTTTTACGTCTAAACTGCTATCTAATTCTGACCGATATATAGACAATAGTGTAGAAGCTAGAGATTTAATTGATTTAGCGGTTCTCAGGTTACAATCTCCAATACCTCGATCATCAATTGATAAAGCTGAAAAAGCTTATGAGATTATACGACCTTTAAAAAAAGCAATTGAACTCTTTCAGGAAAGACCAGATTACAGACACAAATGTTTTCAAGGACTACAAGTTGATCAAGCTCAAATACCCAAAATCATTGATGGTATTGACTTGCTTTCCACAGATTTAGGTTTATCTCACACTCCAAGGGTTTTTCAAGAACAACACGATATATTTGCTGATTTAGAAATACAAGAAGATTCTTAAGTAGGGGCGGATCTAAGACACTGTTGGCGAAATATTTCTTCACATTTTTGGCAACTTAATATTGCGCGAAAATTCTGGTTGCTTCTACAGCGATAGGATAAATAAATCCAATTGAAAGAATAATTTGTTACCATGTCGATGCATCCCAAAAATATCCCAGACATACCTCAACAAACAGTAGAAGTGGCACGCGCATCTTTTCCGAAAGGGAATATTTACATGCTTATCCGGGATAGCTTGGGAAGCATTTTTGACTCCGAAGCATTTGTAGACCTGTTTCCCACTAAAGGACAGCCAGCATATGCACCGGGAGCGGAAGCGCGTTAGTGTGCATAATGCAAATTAGGTCGAATTTATCTGACAGACAGGCGGCAGATGCAGTACGTGGACATATTGACTGGAAGTATATATTGAGCCTCCCTTTAACTGAAGAAAGGCTTTGACTATTTCATCCTTTCTAAGTTCCGTGCTCGATTACTGGCTGGTGGCGCAGAGCAAAAGTTACTAGATATATTGCTAACCCGGTTGAGGGAAGCCGAATTGCTCAAAACTCATCGCCGACAGCGTACAGATTCAACCCACGTTCTAGGTGCAATCCGCACCCTTAATCGATTGGAAACATTAGGGGAAGGGATGCGTTTAGCCCTAGATAATTTAGCAGTTGCAGCACCTGACTGGTTAGCAGCAAATATTCAACCTGATTGGTTTGACCGTTATGGTCGTCGTGTAGAAAACTATCGTTTACCAAAGCTTGATTCTGAGCGAGAAGAATTAGCAAGCATAATTGGTGCTGATGGACTCTCACTTTTAGACGCAATCTACGACCCAACTGTACCACAATGGTTAAGACAAATACCAGCAGTCGAAACGCTGCGTCAAATATGGGTACAGCAATTTTATGCCACAGAGCCAGATGTCCGAGTAAAATGGCGTACTGTTAAAGATATGCCACCATCTACGATTGCGATTCATTCGCCCCATGATGTCGAAGCCCACTACAGCAGCAAACGCAGTATCGATTGGGTTGGTTATAAAGTACACATGACCGAGATTTGCGACGAAGATAGCCCCCGTTTTATCACCAACGTCCACACAACCCTATCCACCATTACCGATGAGCAAGCAGTGGAACCAATCCACTCTTCCCTTGAAGAAAAAGATTTACTACCAGACGAGCATCTACTGGATGCTGGATATCCCACAGCAGAAAATCTAGTAAATAGTAAGACTCAGTACAATATTGAAATTATTGGTCCGGTGCGGTCAGATCCCAGTTGGCAAACAAAAGCTCAACTTGGATTTGATAGCTCTAATTTTCAAATAGACTGGGATAACGAAAAAGTTACCTGTCCTCAAGAACACCAAAGTACTAAATGGTTACTCGGGCAAGAGGTTAGTGGAAAGCCTGTTATTCGTGTGAGGTTTAATGGTGTAACATGCAGAGCTTGTCCGGTTCGTTCATCTTGCACTAAGTACAGAATTTCACAAGTTCGTAGCGTTATTGTGTCCTTAAAAGCCTCGCCAGCAAACGGTTCAATTCGTCACGAATTTATGAAACGTTGTACTAAGTCAAAAACCGAACCAAGGGAGTTGACTTTTCTTCCACAAGAGCAGCATCTAGCGCTTCAAACTCGACGACAAACTCAACAAACACCTGAGTGGAAAACTACTTACAACCAACGTGCAGGCATTGAATCAACACACTCACAAGCTATACGACGTTCAGCCCTACGTCAATCTCGCTACATCGGTTTAAAGAAAACTCACATGATGCAGGTTTTCATCGCTTGTGCGCTTAATTTAGTACGATTGGATGCTTGGCTTAATGGAATACCTTTTGCCCAAACTCGCTCCAGAACGTTTTAAACAATTGCAACCCCAAGGCGCTTAAAGAATAAGTCAAAGCAAAGTTATCATGTAATACACGGTTGAAATCTCCTCAAAAAGGTTTTCTGTTTACCATGTATTACACGGTAGAATAGGGAAGAAATCTTGTGTTTACCGTGTCATACATGGCGGGCAGATCCTATGAAAAAGATAAAAAGGGATCTCCAGGTAAGGAAAGCGATTAAAAACTCGGACTACCGCGAGGTGCTTTCTTTACGACTAACAGACGATACCTGGAAGTCCCTATCGGAAAAGCTGATTTCTTTCTACCGTGTATTACACCATTATAATGAAGTTTTATCCAAGTATTACACGGTATTATCTTTAGGTTAGTACAGAAAATAGAGGTGGGGAAGGTGCAGCCAAGGGCTGCTCATGATAATGATTATTATTGTATACGGAGATTTTCCTATATTTTATTTTCGGGCGATCGCACTGCTTGATGTCAGATCTAAAAACCGCGATACCTGCTTTCTTTTATCGTCAGCATTTGTTGAGCCGGTGCCAACACGCTCGCCAGTTACGTAAGTACTGTATAATTATCAACACTCACTCTTGTCTAGAGTTGCGTAAGTCCTGCCTAAATAGCTTCAGCATCCGTTCCTGGTTTTAGCACCTCACTGTTGGAGCGTTGCTTCCGTTTCTAATTGACATTAAATAAAAGCAGCTGCATTGGGACAACAGGTTCTTCCAGATTGCTTAGTACAGCTTTGCATAAATTCGTAGCGAATTGACAGAAGGAAATTGTTGACG
>JAQYWP010000909.1 GCA_029379285.1 Rhizonema sp. PD38 | reverse complement strand
AATTTACATTTATTAAGTATATACATTGAGAAATAACCTGTAGTATATTAAACATAAAATTTCTTAAATCCCCGACTGATTATAGAAGTCGGTTATCTGCAAAAATAAAACTCCCGTACAACAAAAACACAGCAAAATACGCACTTATAGAGCATTTGAATTCCCACCTTTAATGCGCCACATATTATGAAATATAATTCTCATCTTTTTAATCTAAAAGTCCAAAAAATCGAGCAAACCTGCTTGTTTGAGTTGTGTTGGGGACAGGGACAAAGATTAACTCAGCAAGTTAATTATCCAACCAATTTAACTTTGTTGTATCAAGAGTGGCGACAGGCATATCTGTGCTTTTATCAGTCAGAACACATGCGGGGACGCACAGTTGGTGGTGGAGTGGTAACGCTGAGTGTAGACTGGCACGCAGAACTTGTGAAAGCGGAAACCAAATTGACGTTTGAGTTTCATCGCTGGTTGCGTAGTGTTGAATTATATGAAATCCGGGCAACTATTGCTCAAATCAGCCAGGAACTTGTCAAAGAAAATCCAGGAGTTACCGAAGCGGTAAAAGTCTTTCTTACCTGTGCCCCGATTGAATTAGATCGCTTTCCTTGGGAAGCGTGGGAGATTGGCACCGAATTTGCTAGCGCTGGAGCGATTCAAATCATTCGCGCTCCAATAAATATTAAAGCGGAAACTGAAACACCACAGAAAAAACAACATCAGCGACGTGCCCGTATTTTAGCAATTTTGGGTGATGATACAGGGTTGAATTTTCAGGCAGACAAAGAAGCGGTACAATCGCTGCTTCGCATTGCTGAGGTTGAATTTGTCGGTTGGCAACCTCTTCAAACCACCACGGAAGTTATCCAACAAATTAGCGACGCGATCGCTTGCAAAAAAGGATGGGATGTGCTTTTTTTTTGCTGGACACAGCAACGAATCAGATATGACAGGCGGTGAACTCGGTATTGCACCTGGGATATCGATTTCCATCAACGAAATTGCACCCCAACTGAGTGCAGCCAAAAAACGCGGACTTCAGGTAGCAATTTTTAACTCATGCAGCGGACTAAATATCGCCGATTCGTTAATTGACTTAGGTTTCAGTCAAGTTGTAGTCATGCGCGAACCGATTCACAACCGCGTCGCCCAAGAATTTCTAGTACAATTTCTGCAAGGATTGGCGAAACACCTTGATGTATACGAATCGGTGATGCAAGCGCGGCAATTTCTCCGCATGGAGAAAAGCCATACTTACCCGTCGTCTTATTTAGTGCCTTCCTTATTTTGCCATCCTGGGGCTACATTATTTCGCATTCCTCCCTTTCGATGGAAACAGCGTCTGCGACAAAGTTTACCAACTTACATTGAGGCGATCGCCTTAGCAGCAAGTCTCACTCTCAGCGTACTTTCCCCCATGCAAGAAAAGCTGCTAGATGCGCGAATGGTAGCTCAATCAGTTTACCGCAATGTCACCGCCCAAATTCCGTCGTCGGAAGAAGTCCCCCCAGTCGCATTAATCGAAATTGATGCCGAATCGATATACCGTGGAGGACTTCATAGTTCTCAACTTCAGCCGATGAACCGTAGCTATATCGGTAAGTTAATTGATAGTACCAGAAAGTTGAATGCTTCTGTCGTTGGTTTAGATTTTACCTTCGATACGCCACAAAAAGACCCGCCATCCGGGGATCGAGATTTAGGCAAGGCAGTACGACGTGCGGTAGATGCGAACATGTGGCTAATTTTTGGCGCAATTCTTGAACCCAACAGAGAAATAGGCACAAATGAAGCGATCGGCATTAACAAGTGGAATTGGACTTTACAAGGATACACCAATGCTTATGATTACCTTGTAGAAATGCCAGCTCCCCAGCGAGATTGTCGTCAAGCTTGCCCGATGGCTTATTTGATGTCTCTGGTACAAACGGCTAACCAAGAAATGAAAGAATTACCCAAGCCGCGAACTAATCGAGTAACAAATTTACGCGCTCAACTACTTGATGTCATTCAACAGAAACATCCGGAAAAAGGCGACTTATCTGCATTGTTACAGTTGCGCTCCCCTTTTGGGTTGCAGCCGTTAGTTGATTTCTCCCTGCCTCCCGATCACGTCTATACCAAAATTCCCGCTTGGAAATTGCTGGAAAATCCAGATATTAACAAGTTTCCCTTTATTTCCAAACAGGTAGTATTAATTGCCACAGGAAGCGACGAACGCTTGGGAATTGCCGCCGGTCAGCCAGATCGTTCACCCGCATCCCCCGCTACAACTTATTGGACACATCAAGATTGGCTTACAGGAGGTGAATTTTTAGCATACATGACCCAGCATTTTCTCACACGTCATTTAGTGATTCCCATCCCCGATATCTGGATGATTGGAGTGGCAGTTATTCTCAGTAAAATTACGTTGTTTTTTTTGTATAAGAAGTCTAATTTTAGTCCCGAGCAACGAAGGCAAATTATCATTGGTTCCCTTGGTATAGTTATCATCTACAGCATTGTCGGGCTGCAAATTTATATATCTGCTGCGGTTTTAGTTCCCTGGTTTTTACCCTCGGCTGTTTTTTTAGCTTACGTTTTACCTGCTACAAGGAAAAAACATCATGTTTAATCAATCATTCTTTAGCCTTGCCCTTATTCCCGTCATCAGCTTTGGTGGTGTCAGCCGCGAAATAGCTACACCGTCCAGCCAAAATCGGCAAGTTATTGCTCAACAATTAACTACTGGGGCAGCTTCATTTTGGCAGCGTCGCCCCCGTCGCAAACCAAATATATCACGATCGCTTACAAGTCAGGTTTGTGCGATCGCACCTGGTTTAATAGAGACATATCAAGTTTGGAGCGATCGACCATTATTTTTGTGGCAAAGTCAAGGTAAAAATAAAGACCTTCAATTAACACTCCGTGACTACGATACTCAAGAGGAAGTGTGGACGCAAAAAGTCAACATTGCCGATCAAAAAGTATCCTATAGCGGTAAAGAACCCTTAAAACCGGGCAAGCGTTATCAATGGCAATTATCAGGAAGTCAAACTTGGGCAACATTTGAAATAATGCCAGCAGAACAGCGCAACCAAATTCAACTCGACTTGCAAGTATTAGAGCAAAAACTAAAAGCCAATAAAGCTTCATCAGAAGAAATTGCCTTGAAAAAAGCAGATTACTTTATTAATTATGAAATCAAACACAATACTGAAAAAGACAAGATTTTTCATCCTTGGTCTGATGCTTTGCAAGTTCTCTATACAGTTGAAAATGCATCTTTATCCTTCGTTGAGAAACGCGAAGCATATATAGCCAATTTATGTACAGATTCTACAAGCACTAACTCACAAAAGTAGCAAAAGCAAAATTAGGGTGTGTTACGCTTCGCTAACACACCCTACAGATACTGTTGTTACTGTACTTTACTCAATTAAAAAGCGCTTTCTGGAGTTTGAGAACTTATGCAGTTTTTGCTTAAGGCAGCTAGAAAGCTAAAAAAGGCTATCCGCTTGGAATGTATCTCATACATCCGTTGCACTTATGTGATTGTTGAGGCATATTTCTTAAACGCATCCAACAATTCCACCGATGGTAAGATTGCTTTTGTTGCCCAAGCGCTCAAAACTACGCTCTATAGTCACCCTATGACTGCTGCATATGTGGAGCATAGCCAGAAATAGTCATGAATATAATTTCCAGGCAACACACCTACCATCACTACAACATAGTTCCTGATGAATCAAAAACACACTTGGCTTCAATACTCCCTCCTATGCAGCCTCATCCTGCTTACCAGCAAGGTTGCTCACGCTCAAATTACCCCTGCCTGATAACACCCTTGGGGCAGGGAGTTCGCGCCTTACACCCAATGTCCAAATCAATGTTAAAACGGGATACCAGAGGAGGAAGACGTGAAATCTGCCGGGGGAAGTTTCCCCCGGCGAGTTTCACGTGAAAATGCGGGCAGAAAGTCAAATTGGAAAAATAAAGACACA
>JAQYWP010000908.1 GCA_029379285.1 Rhizonema sp. PD38 | reverse complement strand
AGGGATTTCCAGAAAATAAAATATAAGAAAATCTCCGTAGACAATAATAATCATTATCATGAGAAGGTAGGGGAAGGGGCAGCCAAAGGCTGCCCCTTCCCCTACCTCTATTTTCTGTACGAACCTAGGACTTACGCACGCTCTCAAATTGATAATCTTGTGTGTCAACGAGAATGCGTCGTTTCAGGCTTTTATAAATCATCCGGGGGATAAATAGCGATCGCCTAAAAGGGGTCGAAAAATCAAGGTTTAATCCCTAGAATCCATACTACATATTTGGGTTTTCCTGTCAATGCGTAAGTCCTATTCATTTAATTTCTTGAGTATGATTGTTTCGGGGCTACCAGATTTCCCGATATATTCAGGTGTGTACAAGAATAATTATTTATCTGATCGCCGCCAAGCAAAATTACGCGGAAGAACCAACTGTTACAGGCTCAGGAGAAGTTCCCACTTTGCTGGACTTATGTGCCGGACGGGGTAAGCCAAGATTCTCGCGGAGGGTTCGACCTTCGTACTCAGTCCGGAACAATCCCCGGCGTTGTAGTTCGGGGATCACCAGTTCGACAAACTCATCCAACCCACCTGGCAAATAGGGCGGCATAATGTTGAACCCATCAGCCCCTCCGTTGACAAACCAGTATTCAAGTTGATCGGCAATCTGTTCTGGTGTTCCCAGGATTGTTCGATGTCCGCGTGCGCCGGCGATCGCCAAATACAGTTGTCGGATTGTTAAATTCTCTCTTTGAGCGAGGTCGGTCAAAAGTTTCAAGCGGCTTTTCGCAAGGTCAGTGTCTGGCAGAGCTGGCACCGGACCGTCTAAAGGGTAGCCGGATAAATCGACTCCACCCACCAGCCCTGAGAGCAGACCCAATCCAACCTGCGGATGAATTAACTCCTGAAGTTGCTCGTATTTTTCCTTTGCTTCCTCTTCAGTTCTGCCAATGACTGGAAACACCCCTGGCATAATTTTAAGATGGTCGGGGGAACGTCCGTATTTAGCCAGTTTCTCCTTCACGCCAGAATAGAAAGCCTGGGCTTCTGCAAGCGTTTGTTGGGCAGTGAAGATGACCTCTGCCGTTTGTGCTGCAAGATCCTGACCTTCATCGGAAGACCCGGCTTGAATTATGACTGGATACCCCTGAATTGGGCGAGCGACATTTAACGGTCCCCGTACCGAGAAATGCTCGCCTTTATGGTTGGGAACGTGTAGCTTGTCAGGATCGAAATAAACACCTGACTCTTTGTCACGTAAGAACGCATCGTCTTCCCAACTATCCCAAAGCGCTGTCACAACATCCACAAACTCCTTGGCACGCTCATAGCGCAATGTATGCTCCATGTGCTTTTCCCGGCTGAAGTTTTTTGCTTCAGCTTCAGTAGCAGAGGTGACGAGATTCCATCCAGCGCGACCGCCGCTCAGGTAATCTAGCGACGCAAATTTGCGGGCGAGGTGAAACGGTTCGTTGTATGTAGTCGATACCGTTGCTGTCAAACCAATGCGCTCTGTCACTACAGACAAGGCTGACAATAAAGTAAGAGGTTCAAAGTGTACGACAGATGTTCGGCTCAAACCCTCAGTTCCTTTACCACGATCGCGGACAGCTACACCATCTGCAAAGAAGATCATGTCAAATTTGCCCCGTTCTGCCGTCTGTGCGATCTGCCGATAATGTTGAAAGTTCAAACCTCCATCAGCAGTAGCAGACGGATGCCGCCACGCTGCGACATGATGACCAGAACTCATTAAGAATGCACCCAGTCTAAGTTGTCTTTTTGTACTCATCGTGTGACTCCAATTAGTGTTCCTGCGTCTTTAGCGCGCTTAGTGCACGGACAGATTCTTTCGGAGGGAAACCAACGCCCTTCGGGTGACGCTCGTTCCTCGCTACCGCTCCTGACGCTCCTTCGTCGCTAACGCTCCTTCGTCGCTAACGCTTCGAAGATCGCTAACGCCAGTCGCCGTGAGTTCGGGCTAACCCTCCTGCAGCGCTGGTCTCACCAGATGCCGTGAGAGCGGGCTAACCCTCCTGCAGCACTGGCTCCTCCTCCGAACTGTCCTCAACTACATACCTAATTAAGCAGTGACTAAGGTTGGAGTATAGGCAGAAGAGTCACCCTTAATAGCTTCACTGTGTTTACCATCGATACTGACTGGAATATCTCCAGAGATCGTCACTCGCTGAACGCGACGGGGCTGATCGCCGTAATCAGAGATCGCATAATGTTGAGTAACGCGGTTGTCCCAAAAAGCCACATCACCAACTTGCCAACGCCAACGCACCGTATTTTCTGGACGTGTCACGTATGACTGCAAGAGTCGGATAATGTCATCCGATTCTGTTGTTGATAGTCCGCGAACTTGGCGAACAAAACCACCGATAAACAACCCTCTTTCGCCCGACTCAGGATGAACGCGGACAACTGGATGCAGAGTCTCGTATACAGTTGAAGTGAAAACATCTCGGTAAGCCTTGACATCTGCTGGAAGATCGACGGCGGCTACAGTATAGTCAAAGGCATTGCTATGTACAGCCCAGAGTTGGTCTGCGAGACTACGCAGATAGGGCGGCAAGTCCTGGTATGCTGCGATACTGTTTGCCCAGATAGTATCACCTCCAGTAGGAGGAATAGTAATCGTCCGCAAAATAGAGCCAAGTGGGGGACGATCTACGAATGTGACATCAGTGTGCCAGTTATTTGCCCTCGTGGCGGTTCTACCATAATCTAAATCGAGAACTTCTGGATGTCCTGGAAATGACGGTACCGTGGGGTGAGCCGTAGTCACCTCACCAAATCGACGAGCAAAAGCAACCTGCCCGTTGGCATCAAGTTGCTGGCGACGGAAGAAGATGACTTTGTATTGGACTAGAGCCTTGCGAATCTCGCTGATAATTTCATTACTTAAGTTAGCACTTAAGTCAACACCAACGATTTCAGCACCGATACGTCCTGCAACTGGTTGAATGTCAAAGTTTGTAATACTCATGTGTTTATATCTCCAAAGTAGAATGCATGATCCAAAGTTAAAAAGCGGCCATTTTATAGATGCGATCGCTTACCAAAAATTGCTAGGGAAAGGAGTCAGTAGGGGCTTTCTTTAATCGATTGATTTTATTGTTTTGTAAGTTATTTGAGAAACCTACCCCTACAGGAGTCTTGCCCTTGAAGAATACATATCTAGACTCGGTTTAAATCGCAGTTTGAAACTGTCTGGTTATTTTTGCCGCGTTATGCTACGGGGAAAACTTGAAGTATTTGGCAGATTGTTCTATTTGGGCTCCTGGAGTGCGCCCTCGTCCCCATCCCAATTTTTTGCGATAGGTTCCAAGTAATCCTGATTGTACTAACATTTCCTCATCGACCGCAACTGATTCGTCTGCTTGAGGGGCAACAAATAAAGCATCGACTGGACAATATAGTTCGCAAATATAACAGGTTTGGCAATCGCTTTTACGGGCGATTTTAGGGGGAGCATTAGGCATTTTGTCAAATACATTGGTTGGGCAAGCCTTAACACAAATATTGCAATTGATACAACGAGATTCACTAACTAGTTCAATCATGTTGGTTGTTAATTGTTAGTTGTTAATAGCTAATTCGGCTGTTTTCACCCAAACACGATCTAGTCCACCACTAAGCAGACGATGATGTTGTTTGGCATCTAGTTGCGGATAGTCAACGCGATTGTGCATCCCCCGAGATTCTTTACGTTCTAAGGCAGTGGCGTACATCCACCGTGCTGTTGCAACCATTGCTGCGGCTTCCCTTGCTTGAATTGCTTGTTGATCTGACAGAAACGATGTGTTGCGAATTTCATGCCACAGATCGTGCAGTCGATTAAGAGATTCTGACAAACCTTGTTCTGTACGAAACAGGTTACGATCATAAGGAGTGACTTCTGCCTGTACTGCTCGAATCACATCTGTGGAATCAAAAGTGCGGTTACTGCCAGGATAAAGTGCCGCTCCACCAGTTCCCTGCAC
>JAQYWP010000114.1 GCA_029379285.1 Rhizonema sp. PD38 | reverse complement strand
GGCAGGGGAAGCAGGGGGAGTGAATTGTATCAGAATTTTCGTGAAATGGTATTACCTACGTATCAAAAATTTAGCTTGTAAATCTTAAAGTTAGTGTAAATCAGATTTTATATAACAAGTATTTCTAACTAGAAAGCCCAATTTCCTTTCAAAAAATACTTGATAGTATCGGTTTATATTTATAAGTCAATCTCATAAAAGCTTAATTTAATTCAGTAGAATTTCGGTTCTAATTTAAGTATTAAATTCTATATTTTGTTGTTATGTAGTCTTGAAATGCTACAGATAAAACCAAAGATAACAAAAAGCAAAATATTTCCAAATCCTTATTTAAACTATGCTGAACTGATAGTTTTGGGCATGAGGGCTAGGGATAAAGCAGCGACTTTAAAGGACGCTGCTTAGAACTGAGTGCTTATGTAGCGGCTATTGTGGCTCGGTTTAAAGGCAAGTATTTTGACTGTTTATTACTTAAATAAACACGGTGCTATGTCTACCAAAATCGATAACGAAATGAAACATGAAATCTTGCACTTATTGCGAGAATATCAGCAATTTAACTCAGCAAGGGTTCGCAATCAACTCGTGAAATTGAATATTGGACTAGTTCGGAAAGAAGCACATTATTGGTTAAATCAATGTCATGAAAGCTACGAAGACTTGCTACAGGTGGGCTGTTTGGGTTTAATTCGAGCCATTGAAAAATTTCAAATTTCCAAAGGTCACGCCTTTAGTTCTTTCGCAATTCCCTACATTCGCGGTGAAATTCAACATTACCTTAGAGATAAAGGTGTCACTGTACGGATTCCTCGGCGTTGGTTAGCGTTGCAACAGCAGTCAATTGGAGTTTCGCGTTCTTTGCGGGAAAAATACAATCGCTCTCCCACTGACTCTGAATTGGCAGCAGCGCTTTTAATTTCCACAAAAGAATGGCAGGAAATTAGATTAGCATGGGTTAATCGTGCTCCTTTGAGTCTAGATGTGCCAGTAGATGGTGAAGAAGGTTCTGCTAGCTTAGGAGAACTTGTTCCAGATCACAGCTATCGCAGCTTTCAACTGGCACAAGAAGATCAAATTCGCTTGCAACAGGCATTAGTGCAGCTCGAAAAATGCACTCGCGAAGTTTTGGAGTTTGTATTTCTACACGATCTAACACAAAAACAAGTGGCAGAACGCATGGGTATCAGTGTAGTTACGGTTTCTCGTAGAGTCAAGAAAGGGCTGGGTTTACTGAAAGACTTGATGGTAGCAGAGAGTTGACGAAGGATGCAGATGTTTGGGGCTGGGTGTGTCGTATTTAAAGAAACTCTTGAAATCCGAGAAATCTAGGTTATAACGGTATGAGATTTCTCCTTTGATGCAAATTGCAAAAGGTAGATTTCGACAAGTAAATTTTCATATTGCTTTTCGTAACTGCTAATGGGTAGAAATTCAAGAATTGTCATTGCAGCGATTCTGGTTTTAGCGATCGCTGCTTGTTCCTCTGAAGAAGAACAAAAAGCTAGTAATCCTACGCCGACGAGTACACCGTCAGTGACGATAAAAACGGCGACTCAGCCTTTTAATAACCCTGTGGTACCTGCCAAACAATCTCCACAACCTGCTTCTGTTACTCCTAGTTTGATTCGATTGACTAATGCAACAGAAAGAGTCAATGTCGTATCTAAAGGACGGACAGATCCGTTTGGACAAATTGTAGGAGCGCAACCTCTGGTAGTGCAGAGTCCAAATGTAATAACAGCGAAACCCGTTCCAACTGTACCTGCTGTGCCTACCACTACTAGAAGTGTACCAATAGCTAGAAGTTCACCAATTGCTAAAAGTTCACCGATAGCGATAAAGTCTCCAATAAAAAAGAATCTTCCCGACTCATCAAAAAATAAAGTTAACAACGCGGTGGTTGCTTCTCGAGCAATACAGAAAAAAGCTAATCCTCACCGTAGCGTAATTGCTGTCTTGCCTAAGGTATTACCTCAAGTCATTCCTAACCAGACTCTTACACCCGTATTACCATCGCCACCACAACCAGAACTAGCAAAAGCAGTCATGGTTACAGGTGTCGTTGTCGTTGGTAATGAACCTCAGGCAATTATTAAGGTACCAAATGAGCCGACGAGTCGGTATGTAGAAGCAGGGCAGCGACTGGCAAACGGAGTGCTAATTAAACGTATCGAAATGAATCAAGGTTCAGAACCAATCGTGATTGTGGAACAATATGGTATAGAAGTTGCCAGAATGGTAGGGGAAGGCTCTGCTCAGCAAGCAATATCTCCAGCGTCTACAGGAAATCCTGTTTCAGTAACACAGCCACCCCAAAACCCTATACCTACAGGAGCTATGTGACTTTGAAAACAAAAGAAAAAATTGAATTTGCTCGTTTATCTTTAGCAGTTTATCAAGAGTTAGCAGCTCATCTGCGGCAAGTAGAAGGGGTAAGAGTAGATTTAATCCCCCAGTCGAGCCAACAGTTTGATTATGATCGCAGCCAAATTGGTGGCTTGTGGATTGAGTACACTGAAACATCAAGTCCACAAAGTCGGGAACGAGTAGAGCAAATTTTGGCTTATTATCAGAATCGCTACAGAGTTTGATGATTGTCTAAAACTGAATAAAACTCCCTTCTGCTGTAGAAATGTTACATGTGACGTTTCTACAGCTTTTGCATTCTATCTTTAATGAAGCGTAAGCATTTAAAAAGTCATATGCTTACAATGGCATTTTTGTCAATAACAAATATTTAGTATTAATATCAGCTTTATCTTTATACCACTAGATTTATTGATCGAGTAAAGATTCGATGAATTGCTCTAATTTAAACAATGTGCAAACTTGTCGAAAGATACAGTGAACATACTGAGAGCAAAATTTAATCTGCTTAAACTCAAAATTAACATGATATCTCTTTTCCAAATTGCAGATCGACAAATTTTGGCAGCAGCGCTGCTAGACCATCCGTTGATTAAAGATTGTGTGATACTGGTTCGGGAAGGAGAAAGTTCCAGACAAGAACTAGTTGCCTATGTGGTCGCATCTGGGACTTTATCCTTGGAGCAGCTACAATTTCACGTTTCAGCAGTGCTAAGTGCACCTAAAATTCCGAGTGCCTATGTTTTGGTATCTACTATACCCCTCACCAAAGAAGGGCAGGTAGACGAACAGGCTTTAGTGGAACTGGAAGTCATCGACTCAGACTTAATACACCGATGGGAAAAACAGCTATGCTCGCACCCAGAAGTCGAACAGGTAGCTGTAACGGTTCAAGAGAATACAGAAAAAATCCCACCACTGCATCTTCAGGATCTGCTTCCCAACAGAATTGCGAATGGCAGCACGCTTCATTCCACCAAAATTGTTCCTCCTCGCACTCGTTCGTCAGACGTAATTGCTGTCAGTCATGGTGAACCGCTGAAATTAGCAACAGATGCTCCAAAAAATCTTGCTCAAGTGCTACAGAGATCTGCAACCCAAGGATTGCGAGGGATTGTTTACATCCACTCTGACGGTTCCGAAACTCATCAATCTTATCAGGCTTTGCTTGAAGAAGCACAAAGGCTGCTAGCAGGTTTAAGAAAACTCGGGCTTGTGGCTCAAGATAAAGTCATTTTCCAGTTAGACTCATATCAAGACTTCTTGACAGCTTTCTGGGGCTGTACTTTGGGAGGCTTTGTCCCAGTACCGATAACAATAGCATCTAACTACAGCGATCCATCTGATAGTAACGTCAAAAAACTACAACATGCTTGGCTGGTTTTGGGAAAACCGATAGTGCTGACGAATAACAGCATTGCCCCTCAACTTCTTGTCATGTCTAGTCAGGTGTACCAGGAATTTCAAGTTGTGACAATCGAGAACTTGCGATTGCACAACCCAGATCGAAATTGCCATCTATCCCAACCAGATGATTTAGCATTGTTATTACTGACTTCGGGTAGCACTGGTACGCCCAAGGCAGTAATGCTGACGCATAGCAATATCATCAGCAGTGTGGCGGGTACGTGCATGATGAATAACTTTACCAGTCAAGATATCTCGTTGAACTGGCTACCTCTGGATCATCCTGGTCCTTTGATTCGGTGTGTCATCAGATGTATCTTTCTAGGATGCCAGCAGATTCATGCTCCGACTTCAGTTGTTTTGCAAGATATCCTGAAATGGCTCGATTGGTGCGATCGCTATCGAGTGACGACGACTTGGGCACCGAATTTCGCGTTTGCTTTGCTCTTGCGTCGCGTTGTGGAAATCGAGCAGGGGCAGTGGGATTTATCCTCAATCAAATCTTTTCTTAATACTGCTGAGCCGATTGTTCCTCAAACAGCAGGCAGGGTACTACAGCTGCTTTCTCCTCACTCTTTAGTAGCTGATGCCATGCATTCTTCTTGGGGTATGGCTGAAACCTCATCAGGTGTTACTTTCTCAAACAGGTATTTGTTCGACTCCTCAACATCGGAAGATGCTTCTTTTGTCGAGTTAGGCTCCCCCATTCCGGGAATTTCCCTTCGCATTGTGAACGACAATCAGGAAATTGTCAACGAGCAAACGATTGGCTATCTTCAAGTCAAAGGTTCTACAGTCACATCAGGTTATTATCAAAATCCTGAATTGAACCAAGAAGTCTTCACTGAGGATGGTTGGTTTAATACAGGGGATTTGGGATTTCTGGAGAACGGGCGTCTAACTATTACAGGTCGAACGAAAAATATTATCATCAACGGTGTCAATTACTACTCTCATGAAATTGAAGCGGTGGTGGAAGCTGTTGCAGGAGTCGAGGTGTCTTACACAGCAGCCTTTGCGACTCGCCAATTCAGTAGTAATACTGATGAGCTAATAATCGTTTTGCATACCTCGATTGCTGAAGAAAACCGCTTAGTAAAACTACTCAAAGAGATTCGCCAGAACGTCGTCAGCAAGATCGGCATAAGACCGACTTACTTGATTCCCGTTGAGAAAGAGGCAATACCTAAAACCTCAATTGGCAAAATTCAGCACGCCCAACTAAAAAAGAGCTTTGAAGCAGGTGAGTTCGATTTTATACTCAAACGAGTAGATATTTTGCTTGGCAATAGCAATACTCTTCCAGATTGGTTTTACCGCCAAATATGGCGACGGAAAGAAACAGCAAGTTTAGACACTCGGCCAAAGACGGGTCTGACTTTAGTATTTTTGGACTCCTTGGGATTAGGGGAGTTTATGTGCGCTAAGTGTTTCGAGCCTTGTGTGGGTGTTGAGGCAGGCTCAGACTTTGCTAAATTATCGAGCTACCGCTATCGTATTGCGCCTGAAAACCCCGAACACTATCAACAGCTGCTAGATTTGGTGGCAAAAGAAAATCTTCCCATTGCACAAATTTTGCATTTGTGGACTTATGACGAGTATACTGAAGAATCAAGTTTAGAAGAGCTAAATCAGACACAACAGCGAGGAGTTTACAGTCTAGTTTTCTTAGTTCAGGCATTGGCTCGTCAAGGTTCGGATAAGCCAGTTCGACTACAAGTGATTGCGAGCTACAGCCAAGCCACCTCCACCGCAGAAAAGATAGCAGCCGTGCGATCGCTAGTCATCGGAGTTGTCAAAACAATTCCTCAGGAATTGTTTTGGTTGGATTGTCGTCATCTCGACTTATCGGTGCAAGAGAACGAAGTCAATGCAGCATACATTCTGCACGAACTCCAAGTCATTCAAGAAGAGCAAGAAGTCGCCTACCGCAACGGGCAGCGTTTGGTTTCTCGCCTAGAGAAAGTGGACTTTACCACTGAAGAAAAGCGAAATCTTCCCTTCAGTGAAGGCGGAATGTACCTCGTTACTGGCGGGCTGGGAGGTATTGGCTCAGAAATAGCTAAGTATTTGCTACAGCACTACAAGGCGCGGTTGCTATTGGTGGGTAGAACTCCCCTACCTGAAAGAAGTACGTGGGATGATTTGCAACAAGGGGATTCTGTAACAGAGCGGATTAAAACTTATCTGTCCTTAGAGCAATTGACGGGAGCGATCGCTTATGAGGCGGTGGACATTTGCAATTTGAGCCAGTTGCAGCAAGTCGTTGAGCAGCATTGTGCTAGCTGGCAATGTGAGCTAGATGGTGTGATTCATCTAGCAGGAATTACGACAAGACTCCTGCTACTTGAGGAAACGCCGGATAGCTTTGCTGCGACGCTTCATCCTAAGGTTTTTGGCACGTGGACGCTACATCAACTCATCAAGAACCAGCATAACTGTGTTTTTATCAGTTTTTCTTCGGTAAACAGTTTCTTCGGTGGCTTTAGTACGGGTGCCTACGCAGCTGCTAACCGTTTTTTAGATGCTTTTTCCCATTATCAACAATATCAGAGTTTATTACGAAGCTATTGCTTTGCCTGGAGCATGTGGGATGAGGTGGGTATGAGCCGTAACTACCAGATGAAAGACTTGACACGCGCTCGAGGTTACTCGATTATCTCCCACGAACAAGGACTACATTCCTTGATAGTGGGTTTGCATTGCCAGCCTGGAAACCTGTTGGTAGGTTTGGATGGAAGCAAACAATACATTCTACAGTACCGGGAGATGGAAGTGTATTCCTCTCAGAGGCTATGCGCTTATTTTACGGCAAAAACGGCAGTCCCTGTCGAGCGGTGGCAATTGTCAGTGAGCGATCGCTTCGGAACTCAAACCTGGAGCGATTTTATGCAGCTTGAAGAAATGCCTTTGACGGCAACAGGTGAAATTGAAAGACACCTGCTGGGGAAGCCTCAGGATAGTGGAGCAGGGCTCGAGCGGGTGGCAGCAAGGAACGAGTTGGAACGCCAAATTGCTGATATCTGGCAGCAAGTGTTTAACGTTCCGCAAGTGGGTATCTACGACAACTTCTTTGAGCTAGGAGGGCATTCTTTGCTAGCCATACGCTTATTCGCAGAAATCGAGAAGAAATTTGCCAAAAAATTTCCCCTAGCCATCCTCTTTCAAGCAGGGACGGTAGAAGGGCTTGCGAAAGTACTCATTGAAGAAGAATCAGCAACTAGCGATCGCATTTTGATATCAAAGGCTGAGGATAAATCAAAAAATTCTTGGTCATCCTTGGTGATAATTCAACCCAACGGTTCTAAACCACCTTTATTTTGTATCCACCCTCTTGGCGGAGAAGTTTTGTGTTATCACGATTTATCATTGTGTCTAGGGTCTGATCAACCAGTTTATGGGTTGCAACCAAAAGGGTTAGATGGTTCAGAACCTCTTTATACTCGATTTGAAGACATGGCATCACACTACATTCACGAAATCCAGACTATTCAGCCCAATGGTCCTTATTTTATAGCAGGTTTCTCTCTTGGAGGTATGATTGCTTTTGAGATGGCTCAGCAATTCCACAGGCAAGGTGAGAAAGTTGCTCTTCTGGCTCTAATGGATAGTGTTCGTCCGGGTTATAGCAAGCGGTTGCCATTTTTTATCCGCACTTTTATACATTTGTATAAAGTCTTACAGCAAGGACCTGCTTATCTTTGGCAAAATGCTGCGGGTTGGTGGAAGCACGGCAAGTTCCTTCTCAAACAGAGATACGAGCGTTACTTGAATTCGCCTCCTCCTGTAGTCGATGTGACACAGCCTCTATCAGGAATTGAGATGTACGTCAAAGTCGAACAGATTAATCTCCGAGCTATGAGAGAGTATCTTTTTCAAGTCTACCCCGGTAAAATCACTCTGTTGCGTACTAGCGATCAAACTCGGAGCCACGATTCTGTAGGTATGCAATACGATCCGCAATTAGGTTGGGGTGATATCAGTGCTGGCGGTTTAGAGATCCATCATATTTCCGGCCCTCACATTTATCTGCTGGAAAAACCCTATGTCAAGGGGCTGGCAGAAAAATTACAGGATTGTTTAGAAAAGACGTATGCAAAAATATAGATCTGGTTATATAATTACCAGTTGCTGAGGTAAACTGGCTAGCAAGGTCATGCAAATATTGCTTCTCTGGCTCTAGGATCTTGGGCATCACTCATAATGGAACACTGGCAATTTCTCATACAGAAACAAGGCGATCGCTCTTGGCGTCTCCTGGAGTCGCCAAATGTGGAAATTATGGAAGGTAGGTATAGAGTTGTTGCTCGCTCCAACTATATCAGTACAGATGTGGAAGTGCGGGTTACTCACTATTCTATAAAAGAAGTTCCACCCAAACGGCGAATTCAGACGCGATCTCGTCGCACCAACACAGAAGGCTTAATGGCGGTGATTCCGTTTACTTACCTCCTGCCGGGAATTTGGGATTTGCGCTGTAATGGTGACTTAATGTCTGATCTTCTTGGTAAATCTTGGCAATACAGTGTCCATTTGCAAGTCTTATCGAACGTAGATTCACCTCAGGTGAGAATTGATCACGAAGATGAAGGAATTTCATCCTTATCTGATGACTCAGAGACTTTTACTGAGGAACCGATTAACCCTGTCTGGTTGAAAGCAGACACAGCAGAACAAATTTTAAAACACTTAATTGATTTAGCCTTACCAACACAACCTCTGTTAGATGATGAAATAACGGTTGAAAAACTTATCCCAGAACCACCACTACTGCTAACCTTGGATCAGGAAACCTACTTTGCTCGTTGGGGACAAACTCTCACTATTAGTGGGTGTGTGGATCTTAAACCAACTACTGAGATAAATCTGGGTGAGATAGATTTTGAAAGCGTTTGTGCAGTCGAACTCAGAATAGAACTGCGTTCACCTCAGAAAGCAGAATTATTAAGACTCGTGCGACAACCGTTACCAAAAAAGTCAATACCATTACCAGTTGAAGTAAAAGTTGAGATTCCTAGTGAGTGTGAATCTAAGTTGATTTTGGGAGACATCAGTTTGTATGGGGCATTGGCAGATGCTAGTGAAATCATACTGCTAGCCAGCCACTGCTTCACAATTGCCGCAGATGTGATAGAATTACTAGCTAGTAGTACTACAGATCTAGATTCGCAGCCAGAAGAATCTGAGTCGCTCAAGACAACCGAAGCAAGAGAGACATTTGCACCACTAAAGTTGGAACTTTTCAATCTGGTAAAGCAGACGAAAACAAGTCAGCCTCTTCACGTATCATCGGAGAAATCTCTACCACCACTTATTGCTGGGCGATCGCTCTCTAAATCAGCTTCACCTCAACTGCCTTCTGTCACTCAGAGCAAAAACCAAATCAATACCACGACTGCTGTTATCTCCGAAGTCTCTGTACCAAAAGTTTTACAGAAAAATGACATTATTTCCGCAGCTAATCGAGTAGCAAGCATAAAAACAACTTTTCCATACTTAAGACGCTTAAAAGCTTTACCTTTTGATAGCGAAGAAGCAAAGCGTCATGCTTCTGTCTTAGAGCAAGAGGAAGCAACATCTGAATTAGTGGATAATGCGCAACTCCAGGATGATTCGGTTGCAGTCGTTGTCTCGACTAGTTCTGAATTAATAACCGAAGATTCTTTGTACTTATCTCCTCTAATCCGCCAGTGGATGCACAGCCAAGGTTACTCCTTACTCGAACCGATTAATTTGCACTATCAAGATGACTATGATATTTATGCAGTCAAAAGTCATGAAACGAGGGTAGAGAGAAAGCTAGCTCCGCGTCTTGAGGAAGCGGAACTCTTGAAAAATCGCGGAACGGATGATTTATTGGAACTGACAGATCAACTATCTGCTACATCTGGTGAGGACAAAGAGAAGTGGGAAAAAGTAGGAGATACAGTAACAAGTTTAACAGAAGTTGTACTGAAAGTTACAGATCGATTCTCTACTGCTTCGCCTAACCGTAAAACAAGGACAGTAATTATACCAGAAGAAGTAGTCGTAGAAGATACTTTTAATAAAGCGGAAACCAATACTATTCAGAATCCCTCCGTCATTGAATTTGCTTCATCAGTTTTAGAGCTAGTCGCTTTAGAATCATTGCCAGTGCCACAAATACATTTACCAGATGGTGAGCTAACCTCTGGTAAATCTGTTATGGTACGTGTGCGGCTTGCAGAAGAACGTCCTCAAGTTGCTGTGAAATTATGGGTTGAGGATTGCCAAACCCGCAGGTTGCTTGATGGTCCTCGTTTGTTGATAAATTTGTTACCTAACTTCAAGGGAGGGTTGGAAGTTATGGCTTACATCAACGTTCCTTTTGGGTGTTTGGAAATTCGTGTAGAGGCGATCGCCATCAACATGGCAACCCAACTTGAAAGTCACAAAGTCTCGCTCTACCGGACAGTAATTCCTCCTGACTTACCGACTTTACAGCTAGATGAACTACTGGGTATCTGACAAAAGAGGAGTTTAGTGGGTTGAGCCAAACAAACCTAAATATGTAAAGCGAGCCTACCGGAAGCTTCCGCCCGGCAGACTTTACGTAAATAAATATTGAGATGAGGTGAAACCTACTAACAACTAACCATTAACAGCGCCTCAATCTTCTCTTCGGGAGACGAGGTGTCAATGTCAAGTTGTGTTCATTCACGCCAACTAACTCATTGTGTTAAAAATCTGAAAGAATTGTCAAAATCATGCCAAATTTACAGTAAGCTCATCTTGAATTGTTATGTAGTTTAAGAGGAACCTCGTTTATGTCAGCTTCATTTTTGCCTTCGATTTTAGTTCCCAGTATTGGTTACCTTGTTCCAGCAATAACATTCGCGTTTATGTTGTTATACATTGAACGCGACGATATCGCTTAAAAATTAACCATCAAGGAACGATAAATTACGATCATAACCGCCGCTTTCATAGAAAGCGGCGGTTTTTTTATACTAAAATCCTAAACCATTGTTCAAATGTCGTGCTCAGTTACAGATAACTAATTGTGCGGCTAATTTTTGTTTTCACCCTTCAGTTTTCTATTAAACATTTAGCTTTTAAGACATCACTTGTCAGCTTGTCAAACTTGTCAGAGCTGGGACTCTTGTTAACTATGTTTACCAAATTCTTTTCATAGCTAATAACGATTGACAGTCGAAAGTGAGTCTAGTTCTATTTGCGTTCGCGTTCCCGTTTCGTTCAAAGCAGCGTCTCCGCTACTGAGAAGAAAAGCATCTCCGATGAATGAGAATACCCAAATCCGAAGCTTGAGGAAGAATAACTCCTCCTTAGTACGAGTCTCACAAGGAAGGGCTGAATGCTTAACATTAACAATTAGCTGTTGGGGTAATCAGAGCAAGCCAGTCTTAGATGGAAGAACCGAGTCCAGCATAAGCTCCATAGAAGAAGATGCCTAAAACGGTAATTACACCTAATCCGGCGATTGTAGCTACTATCCACAGGGGAATTCTTCCACTTCCAGACACAGTTTTTTTATCCTCCGTTAATCAAAAATCAGCAATGCAGGTTAAATACAAAACGATTTATACCAGTCGTTCTAATTAGTTAAAGAAATAACTGGAAAACAGAATACCCAGAACGAAAATGAGTAGTAATCCCAGATAAAGAGAAGTTCGGTTGAGTTCAACCGGCTGCCTATTGGGATTTGGCGATCTATCCATGAATTTCTCCTACCGTTGAATAAACTGCATTGAGGCGATCGCACCCAAAAAGAAGACTGTTGGTACGGCTAGAGTGTGAACTGCCAGCCATCGTACCGTAAAAATCGGGTACGTAACTGGTTGATTAATCTTATTGCTACTAGTCATGATTTCAAACTAATTTCCGCTACTAAATTGCTTAACTTGTTCTTTTGCGTCAAAGCGGTCCTTCACGATGGGCAATTGCTGCCGTGTTTGCGTGTAATAGTCATCTGGGCGGGGTGTACCAAATACATCATAAGCCAGTCCAGTGCTGACAAATAGCCAACCTGCTATAAACAAAGCTGGAATGGTGATGCTGTGAATCACCCAGTAACGAACGCTGGTAATAATGTCCGAAAATGGACGTTCTCCAGTGGTACCTGACATTTATATCCCTACCTTCTCAAAGATTGTTATTGAGTTTATTATCCTACAAAGTTTAGAAATAGTTACAAGTTGCAACTTGTTTCTCAGAAATCGAGATCAATACTTAACATTTGGTGATTTGATTTCGACTGCCTAGATTTTTCCACCGATAAACACCGAACGTAAGTCCCATACCATCGACGAATTAACGGTTATCTTATGCAGGTTCTGGCTCTCGAGCCGCAGTAACGCTTGGGTGATATTTCAGCAAAATACCTTGGTCTCCGACAATAAATCCCTTTTCTTGAGAAAAGAAAACAATCTTGTAAAAATTAGCAGGAACTCCTTCAACGCTACGGTCTTTTGCCCATGTTTTGCCACCATCAACACTTCGTAGCAAACTGCCGCTTCCGCCACCTACCCAAATTTCATCAGGCGTGCGGTAAGCTAAATCAAGTAAGCCCCAACTTGTAGCAAATTCTGGATATTGAGCTTTTTGCCACTCTTCAGACTTAGCTGGATCGCTGAACTGTATTTGACCACCCCTTGCAAGCATCCACATTTGCTTCTCGTTAACAAATCCCATATTTTCAACACGTCGTGAACTGTTCCGGTTATGGGGTACCCAAGCACTTTGCCCTGGTTCCCAAGTTGAATAGAAATTCCCCTTAGCGGAAACAGCAACGTATTTACCGTCCTCTGAACGTTCTATGTTACGAATGACACCAACAGCTTCTTCTACCTGGGCTTTCCAGTTTTGACCTGCGTCTTGGGTTCTATATATTGCTCCCACATCGGTCGCCATCTCAGCCGAGTTTTTTCCGAGTGCAACAATGTTAACTGGGTTACCAGGTAGCTTTTCATTCAAAGGAATACGTGACCAAGAACTACCTTCATCAGTGCTATGCAAAAGAAAAAAAGGTTCTCCAACTATCCACCCTTCTTTACCCGAAAAACTCACTGAGTTAAAGCGGTATTTTTGCTCATCCAATTCTAATTTAATTGGTTGCCAGGTTTCGCCACCGTTTTTTGTTTCCAAAAAAGTTGCGTTGCTACCAACGATGTAGCCATGTTGGGGGTTCTCAGTAAAAGCAATATCTAGCAGTTTCGCGTCTGTTCCTAAAGAAATAATTTCCCAAGGTTTATCGGTGACTGAAGATACCTGACTACAACCGAAGCACATGAGGACAGTTATTAACACGGCGAATATTCGCTGCCCAATTTTTACACTTGAACGCATTTCTATTTGTTTACTTTTTGTGAATTTTTGAGCCAACACCGCGACTATAAATTCCGACGTATCGTAATTCCCGTCACATTGTTATGCATTCGCTATAGCGCTTTTTTAGTGCGACTTCCATCTTTTAGGAGTTGGCGAGAGCGCTATTTTTTGAGTATGTAACTGATGAACAATTTCACCCAGGGAAAATTGGTATAATTTCACACAATTGGGTTTTATTGTAAGCCGTAAATACTCATAAAAAACAGGAAACCAAGAATCAAAGCACCGAAAATCAGGAGATTCTTCTGTTCTGGGGTCATCTTATTTACCCCCAAACCATAATTCAGATTTTCTTTAAAGCCAGAAGCCTTGTTAACAGGTCCGATGTTCGCAAAAGCGTTCTTTTTCGCACCGCACACTGGACAGCGCCAAATGAGTGGCAATTC
>JAQYWP010000907.1 GCA_029379285.1 Rhizonema sp. PD38 | reverse complement strand
CTACTAAAGTCCCCCAGTCAGGTTCGCTAATCACAATTCTGCCACCTGGACGAGTGATACGAAGCATTTCATTCAGAGCCTTGGTAGGGTTGTCTAGAAAGTGAAAAAGTCTATCTGTTCGACAAGCATCGAATGTGTTATCTTGAAATTCAAGGTTGTAGACGTCTCCTTGCTGGTATTTAATGGCTAAATCTAGCCCCTGATTTCGTTTTTGTGCCTCTTGGATCATCGTCTCACTGAAATCCACTCCCACAACTAAACCAGTGTTTCCGACAATTTTTGCTAAAGCTCGTACATCAGAACCGGTTCCGCAACCCACATCCAGGATATGCTCTCCAATACATACTTCTAACAAGCTATAAGTTTGACGCTTTGCTGCCTGAACTACTTCCAAGCTGCTGACGTTATCTAAATAATGTATAAAGTAGTTTGGGTTAGCTGATTGATCAACATTAGCAAAATTACCTAATTTAGTAACACTGGTACTCATTATTGCTCCTAAAATTTAAACTTACTCAAAAATGCAATTATGAAATTCTTTACAAGAAGATATTTCAAAAGTCTCTTACAAATATAATGTGCTACTATAAAAGCAAAGCCCACCTTCATATTTTCCGAAAAAAATAGCTTTTAAAACGTCCTTGAAAAATATTTTTATTAAAGCTTACCTGCTATCTCAGGGCGAGGAGTACTATAAAGCTCAGTGATAGTACCAATAATAACTATTAAGACTATAACCGTAACTAACACCCATGTGATGATTGATGCTATCTGCTCGGGCAAATATTGAGATAGCAGGTTTTGAAGAAACTGCTGACGAAAGCTCAAGAGTAACACAACCATCCACAACAAATAGAGCAAAGATAAACAGCCGTACAGCAACTCTACTTTATGACGTTTGATCTGTTTAGGTTGCTTTAATGCATCAATTGCCTGCCACCGCAGAAAGCTTAGTGCTTCTTCTCGGAGATTAGGGCGTTCTATATAGTCTGTTAGCACATAATAGCCATCGTACTTGAGTAATGGGTTTAAATTGAATACCACCTTTACGTATAGTAGGAGCGCAAGTGACCACAGCATTGCTGATATTAGCGAATTTGACATAAACCAGGCTGTAAGCGCAGCGATGCCAGATATAATCAAATCAGTGTAAGGACCTGCCAGACTTACAGCAATCTGTTGCCAGCGTTCAGCTAGCCACATATCTGAAGTATCTACGAAGAATACTGGTCCGAACCAGTACCAACCTACTCCACCTTTGTGCACATCGCGACCAAAGCTTTTAGTAGTGAAGGCATGTCCTAACTCGTGAAAAACAGTGGCAAACTGAGAAGATATGATTATGAATGGTAAAAATATAGTAGTTTTTTGTACAACTGCAACATTTGCCACGATGTTAGTACCAATAATCATAAAACTCAACAGTCCAGATATGGCGATTGCTGCTAAGATAGTCTGACTCTGCCAAGTATAAAGGTAATGCACCCCCTTGCGATAAAGATAGGTGAGCAATGAGTCTAGCTGATGAAGATAAATGTATGATTCAGCCAACTGAGTGACTTTCTTGCTGGGATGTTGCCACCAATAAAGGTGAGATTTACTTTGTAGCTGAGATAGAGTTTTTATAATCTCAGGATGTACTTCTCGTCTTTCCAGAAAGCCAGATATTGCCAAGCGCTCCATAACTTTGGCAATTTTTTGAGGTGCGAAAGATTTGAGAATGCCGAGATAGATAAAAGTCAAATCCTGGAGATCGTGCTTTCCATCTAAGTGTTGCCATACCAACCAACCTTCAGGGGAAAGACGGAAATAAGAGCCATGCTGTGGATTTTTTAGAATTGTGAATGTTTTACCAGTAGTTGTGATGCGGTGATGAACAATAATACCTTCACGCTGTCGTGGGCGATCGCGAATGTGCATCATCTCAACTACTTTAAGATATACCTGATTATCTACTGCGAATATTTTCAGCAAGTCGGCGTAATGTATACAGAATAATTGGCAGGGTTCAAAGGTTTGCACCGTCATCTCATGGGGTGCAAGCGTCAGCAGAGCTACCTCACCCACTAAAGCTTTTGGCAAAAGCGTAGTTTGGCGTGGCTCTAAAGTGTGATCATCTGCCCTCAACACTTTCAATTTACCTGAATAAAGCAGATAACAAACTTCCCTAACTTCACCCGGCAAAAATAACGTGGTATCAGCAGGAACACAAATCGGTTTGAGACGGCTAGCTAACCAGTGGAGATTACCGCTATCAAGATGCTTAAAAAGACTGGTTTGCTGGAGAAAACTAAGTTTCAATTCAGATAAAGCAACTAGATCAGGATAACTCATTTCTTACTTTCTAGTGATAAGACAGAAACGTTGCTAATTATTTCTTTGAACCAGCTCAATGCAGGTTCCTTAGGGTTAGCTATTTCCAGAGATTGCTTCGTCCGTTGCCGAAAATATTCAATGTAATAAGCACAGCGTCGCAATCCGCCTGCTTGTAGCAAGGATGCCCGCACTTCTTCCTGCGCTTTTAGATCCACTTTTGCTTTTGCAAGTAAATCTAAAAAGCTTGCTCGTTCCGTATCCTGAAGCTGCTGCAAGTGTAGTGCAATGGGTAGCGTACGCGTGCCGTTGGCTAAGTCACGACTATGGGCGGCATTGAAAATATCTGTACAGTCAGAAGTGAACTGCAAAACCACACCAAGCGATCGCCCCATTTCTGCATAAGCCTCCACTGTCTCCAACGAGGCTCCAGCAAGCTGCGCTGCCAAAGCTGCATACATTCCCCTTCTTTCCCCACTTTTTCCCAGTACACTTGCTTCAATATCTTCTACATTGGGATGAGAACTTCCTTGAAATTCGAGGTCCTGTAGTTGACCTGCAGCAATCTTCAATAAACCCTGAGCAAGCATCTGCTGTATTGTTAAAAGGTTTGCAGTAGAGGTATCTAGCTTCATCAAAGCAAGTTGAGGTAAGCAACACAAGAACTTAGTTGCAGTTAGTTGGATAACAGATGAACTGTACCCTTGCCAGTAGAGAGGGAGTTCCTGATCTGCCAGATTATCAAGCAAATCAATGCCTAATTCCAACAAAGAAAGTGCAACAGAAAGTGGCACAGCTTGCTCATCATTCCTACTCATACCTGCATAAACCAAAAGTGGTAAATGAACACAGGGAACAAAACTTTTACTGCGATTGTAATCCAAAGCGCGCAATCCAGACAGAGCTGTTGCCAATACTTTACTCTGGAGAGTAGTCGTCTCATAGCTTTTCACAAAAGCTTTAGCCTCATCTGCCACATCTTGACGACGTTGTCTCATCCACAAAGAAATACTCTCCTTCATTAATTCTGTGAGCGCCATTCATTTAATATGTATAAGAGGATGTTTTAAAAGTTGAAAGGGTTAGTCGCTTCTCAAGAGTCAAAAGTCACTCATTCAAAAGTAAGAACCACCAAAATAAATTTAGGGGCTTGAAGTATGGATGTAGTATTTCTGACGAAGTCTTCTGGACAGAAGCTTCCGCCGCCAGACTTCACGCACTATGCGTCTCGAGCAGACATGTTTTTCATTTTTCATAACGAAGTAGAGAGCTTGCATCCCTTTTTTACATCGGTCAAAAATTATGCCACCAGTCGAACCATAATACGAATCATCGCAACATTGAAGAGCGAACCACTAGCGCATCACCTAAATCTCAAAATTACTACTCAGTAATAATTTTGAAATTTAGGTGAATGGTCTACCGCTTCATTTTTCCTAGACAAAAACGGACAACCTTAGCCTGAAGTCTGCCGGACGGAAGCTTCCGTCCGGCGAGCTTCACATTTTGAGGCAGTTGATCTGTTTTGTTGTTGAGAATGACGCAAAGTCTGCCGGGGGAAGCTTCCCCCGGCAGACTTTGCGTCAATAACTGCCTCAAAATGCTCCGAGATCGTCGTTTTTAGTGAGGATTTTGTAGAAGGTTGTCCGTTTTTGTCCGGGTTCATCCCAACCC
>JAQYWP010000906.1 GCA_029379285.1 Rhizonema sp. PD38 | reverse complement strand
AGCTCCCAAATTTCACATCGCTAATCTGCTTTTTAGCCTTAACTGAACCGTATTGTCTTATATTGGATCTCAATTAAAGCTTGACCCAACAATAATAATAGAATATTCCCAAAGAGATACAACTCGACGCGAACATCTGGCAGAACTTCAAAATTATTTTGGTTTTCGTTCTTTTGGTATAACCACATACAAGCAACTCTCGAAGTGGTTATTACCATTTGCAATATCGTCAGATAAAGGGATGGCGCTTGTGGGAGCGTTAATTGATGAGATGCGCTTGCGCCAAATTATTATTCCAGCTATTTCTACGGTAGAACGTTTAGCTTGGGAAGTAAGGCATCGCGCTCAAAAATTAGTTTGTCTTGAGCTAACTAAAAGTTTGACAACATTACAAAAGACAGCACTGGATAAGTTATTAGTTGTAGAACCTGATAAAAAGCTGACTGATTTAATTTGGCTTCGTCAGCCACCAGGTCAAGCTAATCCTAAAAGCTTTTTAAAAGTGGTGGAACGGCTAGATTTTATTCGCAATCTCAATCTCGACTCTAGATGTTTAAAACGAGTACACCAAAATCGTATTCTACAATTTACCAAAACTGGTGCGAAGTCTACACCTGCTCACTTATCCAGGTTGGATGAACTGAGACGCTATGCCATTTTAGTTGCTTTTCTCATTGAATGGAGTACCTCATTGGTAGATTATGCCATAGGGATGCACGATAAGATGATGGGTAAATTGTTTAATAAAAGTGAGCATCAGCATGGCGAAAAGTTTCAACGTGATGGGAAAGCGATTAATGAGAAAGTAAGATTGTATGCTCAAGTGGGACTCGCATTAGTTAAAGCTAGAGAGCAGTTATTTGATGCCTATCAAGCGATTGAATCGGTATTAACTTGGGAGAAATTTATCAGTAGTGTTGCCGAGGCTGAAAAGTTAGCAAGACCCGCAGATTTTGATTATCTTGAACTACTGGAAAACCGTTATTCACAGTTACGACGGTATACACCAAAGTTGTTGGAGACGTTTGAATTCAAAGCCATATCTGCCAGTTTACCAGTTATAAAAGCCTTGGAGGTTATCAAAGAATTAAATACATCTGGTCGGAGAAATCTGCCAGAATCTGTGAACACAAGTTTCGTTAAACCTCGTTGGTCAAAACACGTATTTAAGGGTGAAATTATTGACCGTCACTACTATGAGATGTGTGCTTTAGCGGAATTACGCAATGGTTTGCGTTCTGGGGATATTTGGGTAGCAGGCTCAAAGCAGTTCCAAGATTTTGAGGATTATCTGTTAGCTGATAGTTCATGGCAGTCCATGCGTTCTTCTAACACGATACCTGTGGCAGTGACGACGGATTTTACTACTTATATTGAAAAACGCTCACTCGAATTGTCTGAACAATTAGCGCTTGTTTCTTCTTTGATGGTAGAGAATAAACTGGTGGATGTCAGAATAGAAAATGACCAATTAATTATTACTCCTCTTACCAATGCTGTCCCGACAGAGATTGATGCATTAACTAGAAAAGTTTATGGTTTGCTGCCAAGAATTAAGCTGACTGATTTGTTGGTAGAAGTTGATTCTTGGACACAATTTACTAAACATTTTACGCATTTACATTCAGGAGAACAAGTATCTGACAAAGTTGTTTTGTTAAGTGCTTTGCTTGCTGATGGTATTAATTTAGGTTTGACGCGGATGGCGGATGCAATTCAAGGGATGTCCTTTGAGCGTTTAGCTTGGGTGGCAGATTGGTATATCCGGGATGAAACTTATTCCAAAGCAATGGCTGAGGTGGTAAATTTTCATACACAAGTACCATTTTCTGCATATTGGGGTGATGGGACGACATCTTCTTCTGATGGTCAACGTTTTAAAGCTGGTGGACATCGCAGTTTTAATGAAGAGATCAATGCCAAGTATGGCAAAGACAGAAGCGTCATTTTTTACACGCATATCTCCGACCAATATGCCCCATTTCATGTTAAGGTAATCAATGCAACAATTAGGGATGCAACCTACGTTTTGGATGGTTTGTTGTATCACGAGACTGATTTACAGATTCAGGAGCATTACACAGATACAAGTGGTTATACCGAGCATGTATTTGCTATGTGCCATCTACTGGGATTTAGATTTGCACCCCGAATGCGAGATTTACCTGATAAGAAGCTGTATACTTTTGAACCTACTCCTCCTGATTCGGTTTTGGCACCTCTGTTAGGTGACAAGATTAATGTGAAGTTGATTGAGGAATCTTGGGACGAGATTCTGCGGCTGGCCAGTTCAATTCGGACGGGGACGGTGACAGCTTCTTTAATGTTGAGGAAATTAGCTTCATATCCTCGGCAGAATCGTTTAGCTCTAGCTTTGCTAGAGTTGGGGAGGATTGAGCGGACTTTGTTTACCCTGGAATGGTTGCAGAGTCCAGAACTTCGGCGAAGAGCCACGGCAGGATTAAACAAAGGTGAGGCGAAACACACCCTGAAAAGAGCGGTGTTTTTTAATCGCCTTGGTGAAGTGCGCGATCGCTCTTATGAAGATCAGTTTTATCGGGCCAGTGGGTTGAATTTAGTAATTGCTGCTATCGTTCTGTGGAATACGGTGTACTTAGAAAAAGCCATTGATTACTTGAAACAACAAGGAATGAATATTCCCGAAAAATATTTGCAACATTTGTCGCCGTTGGAGTGGGAGCATATTAATTTCACTGGCGATTATGTTTGGAATTTGAAGCAAGCAACCAGTTTTGACAAGTTGCGTCCTTTGCGGGTGAAGGAAAATAAGTATCGCTGAAACCTTTATATAATCAGCTTTTCAGCCTTAGCGTACAATTTTCCCGTTTTGGCACGGTGACGCCTAGTAGCGATCTAGATATTCCAGGTCAATTAAAATATCAGTTCGGGGGATGTAATCAATGTAAAAAAAAATATTTGGAAACGTGCCAAACTCAAACGCTAGATGAGGAACCCGGATATGCGATCACAACCAGGTAGTTAATGGATGATACTATTTGATATTAGTAAAGCTGCTTTTTAATTTTTATTTCTACTCTTATTACTGAGATGGCATTCATAATGCCAAGAACCAATACATAAGCGTGCAGAAGTAGGTTCAGGAATGGAAATAGGACTTTTGGCAAAGAGTGAATTGATAGCTGAAAGCCAGTATTTGTCATCATACAGCCCTCCACCAGGCTTTGCCACAAGAGCGCTATCTACACTGGTATTGAAGCCACCAAATTCCTGGCGTAAATTAATGGTATTGATTAAACCTTGCTCGTCTATTTGTGCATTTAAGATTTCTCCACTCTTGTGAGAAAGAGCAGCATCTAGTTCAGTCGCAGCGACATCTGATGAAACACCCAAATCAGCTGCAATATCGGCAATAACTACTGTACGGTTTCTTGGATTAGCCACGAACTGACCTGCTTTAATGTATGCACGCAAAAAAGCAGTAATTGTATCAGGGGAGGTATCCGCATAATCACTTGTAGTCGCAAGTACACGGGCTTGATAAGGTGCAACATAATCAGAAAATCTCGCAAGCACATTGATATTGGCTGTCTGAGAAGCACTAATGACAGTGAAGGGGTAAGTCAGCAAAGTGCCATAGACTGGATCGCCAGTGGGCGTCTGCCCAGCAGCCAAATACTGATAGCGTAGAGGCGTTCCTCCAATCACTTGCAGTGAGTAATCACCTTTCTCTAAAAATAGCCCATTCTCTGCCAAAATTTTACGTAAGGCGAAAACATACCCTGAGTCCGGCGCATCTACAGCAATAGGCTTACCCCGCAAGTCAGCAATACTGTTAATTCCAAGGGATTTATTGACGGCGAGAACGATATCTGGACCCTTATCGATTCCTGCCACTATCTCAACTGGTAGTTTAGAGTTGATGACGCGGTTAACTACGTTGTCTGCGGGGGTCAAAATCAACTGGTACTTGCCAGCATTGAAGTCATTGAATTGGGAGACTGAACTG
>JAQYWP010000905.1 GCA_029379285.1 Rhizonema sp. PD38 | reverse complement strand
CAGCGCGGTGAAGGCAGCACTTTTGCCATCACTGGACGTGGGGGGATACCGTCTAGTCCCAATCAAACAATAGCAAGTGACAATGTTCGAGTTGGTTTGGTAACGCCTGTTTTAAGTCGAGGGACTGCAACGACAACCGCAAATTTACCATCAATTAAACCAACTATCAAGAAAGCTGTACCCGTTCAAGGATGGGTATTCAACGACAAAGGTCAAGTTGTTCTCACAGCTTACGATCCCATGAAAACTGGTTCACAACGTCCCTGGCGAAAACCTGCTAGTTGTGCCAAACAGTAAAGAAAAAAATACTCTCTTCTTGGTACAAGATGATATTTAATTTTACATCCTTGTTGAGAGTAGTAGGTGGGTTTTAATAATTGCCAGCAGATTTGACAGGAGGAATAAAATATGATAAAAACACTGCTTAATCGGAAATTACAAAATTTTGTCGAAAGAATACACAGAAGACGATCGCTTATTCTTGCCGTCTTGTTATTTGTCATTTCTTGTGCAACCCCCCCTGTTATTGCTATCACTTCACCTACCGTGACTGTGCAAGCTCAGCAGGATGGGGGACAGTTAGCCAATAATGCGACTCAATTATATCGTAGCGGACAGTACGAGAAAGCCGCAGAGGCTTGGCAACAAACAGCAAGTGTGTTTGCTGCTCAAGGAAATAAATTAAACCTGGCGATGGCGTTAAGCAATCTCTCTTTAACTTATCAAAAGCTGGGAAAGTGGCAGCAAGCGACAAAAGCGATTGAACAAAGTTTGGAAATTCTCAAAACTCAACCACAAGGAAAGGAAAAACTCACCATCCAGGCTCAAACTTTGGATGTTCAGGGTAACTTGCAAAGGGAAATGGGACAATCTACAGAGGCTCTCAAAACTTGGCAACAAGCGACTAATATCTACAGCAAAATTAATGAGCCAGAAAAATTAGCCCAAAGCAAGATTAATCAAGCCCAAGCAATGCAAGATTTAGGTCTTTATCCCCGTGCTTGTAGTACTTTGTTAGATGCATTAAAGAATAAAATTGAAAAAGCGCGAAATTGTCAAGAGTTAGGTGATATAACTTCAGAAGATTTAAAAGAAAATCTCCAAAAGGTAGCCAAGGAGCCTCCTTCTGTAACGACAGTCGTGGGATTGAGAAGCCTTGGTGAACTGCTACGAATTGTGGGTCAGCTAGACCAATCGGAAATGATTCTGACGACAAGTTTAACCTTAGCGCAAAAGTTGAAATCTCCGCAAGAACAAGCTGCTGTTTATCTTAGTTTAGGCAATACAGCACAAGCTTTAACTGAAGGAGACCTTGTTCGTGGCCGACGCGAGAATAATCAACAAAAATCTTTAGCATATTATAGCAATGTTGTCAAGTTGTCTCCATGTGCAACTACGCAACAGCAAGCGCAACTGAATCAACTCAGTTTATTGCTCAACCAAGAAGAGTTTGAATCAGCAGAACAATTGTGGCGATCGCTCTATCCACAATTAATGAACTTGTCTCCCAGCCGCACGGGGGTGTACCAGCAAATCAACTTTGCTCACATTTTTGTGCAATCAGCTGAGAAAGACAAATTCACATTCAACCCTAATCCCCGATTACCAACGTTCAACCAAATTGCTCAAATCTTAGCCACGGCAACTCAACAAGCCAGAAGTTTGGGAGACAAAAGAGCCGAAGCCTTCGCTTTATACAATCGTGGCGCACTATCTCTACTAGCAGGCTCAACGCAGAATTTACCACAAGCAGAAACATTAACCAAACAGGGTTTGAATATAGTTTCATCCTTTGAAACACCAGATATCACTTACCAACTTTTATGGCAGTTGGGACGGATACGTGCAGCTCAAAAAAATATTCCTGATGCGATCGCCTCTTACACCAAAGCCTATATTGCCCTTCAATCATTACGCAGCGATTTAATCACACTTAACCCAGAAATACAATTTTCTTTTCGAGAGAGTGTTGAACCAGTTTACCGACAGTTAGTTGATTTAGACTTAAAACATGCCGTCTCCTTAAAAAAAGCTGGAAAAAATGAGGAAAGCCAAAAACTGCTGACTCAAGCTCGTAACGTCATCGAATCTCTGCAGGTAGCTGAACTAAACAACTTTTTTCGGGAAGCTTGTGTAGAGGCAAATTTCCGACAAATTGATCAAATAGATCGAACGGCAGCAGTTATTTATCCAATTATTTTGCCAGATCGGCTGGAATTAATTCTTACCTTACCTAATCAACCAAATTCAAATCAACCAAATTCAATTCAACATACTACTGTAATATCTCAAAAAGAACTTGAGGATACTGTAGAACAAGTGCACAGTTCTCTGCAAGATTTAGACAGTCAAGACAAGGACTTTTTGCCCATATACCAAAAAGTGTATGACTGGCTGATTCGACCATTCGAGTCGGAATTAGCAAACAGTAAAATCAAAACTCTAACTTTTGTGCTGGATGGTAACTTGCGGAATATCCCGATGACTATCCTTCACGATGGCAAGCAGTTTCTAATAGAGAAGTATGCCATTGCTTTGAGCCCTGGTTTGCGACTAGTGAATCCAAAACCGCTTGCAGAGATTAAATTAAAAGCTTTAACAGCAGGGCTTAGCGAAATTCCCAAGAACTTTACAGTAGATCCAATTTTTCCACCGTTACCTAACGTGAAACTTGAACTGGAACAAATCAAGAAATCTGGACTCTCAAATAAACCACTCCTGAACGAGCAATTTACTACCAAGGAGTTAAGAAAACAGATAGCTGGTTCTCGTGTTCCTCTCATTGTCCACCTAGCGACTCATGGTCAGTTTAGCTCTAAAGTTAACGATACGTTTATCCTCTCTTGGGATAAGCGTATCGATGTTAAACAGTTGGGTAACTTACTGCGAAACACCACCTTAAATCAGGGTAACCCAATCGAATTATTAGTTCTTAGTGCTTGCGAGACAGCGAGTGGAGACAAACGAGCTGCTTTAGGACTCGCAGGAGTGGCGGTGCAGGCTGGCGCTCGCAGTACACTAGCAACACTCTGGTCAGTAAGAGATGACAGTACTGCTAAAATAATGGGAGAGTTCTATCACCAGTTAGAAATAGCAAAGGCAAATAAACTCAGTAAAGCAGAAGCACTGCGCCAAGCACAACTGATTCTCCAAAAGGATGCGAACTACACTCATCCCTACTTCTGGGCTCCATTTGTGATGGTGGGAAATTGGCAGTAATATTATGTGGGGTTGAATACCTGTCTTTACTGCTGTTTTCACATATAAGTTGATTAAGCAAGCACTTCTAGCGGGAAAAAGTTGCCTTTAGAGCAGTGGCGATTTGTACAAAAACCTCACCAGCTGGCGAGGAGGGATCGGTTATTACGATGGGATGTCCAGTATCGCCACCGCTACAAATGCGAGGGTCAATAGGAATTTTTCCCAACAGAGGTGCTTGTAATTCCGCTGCGAGTTTTTCACCACCACCACTACTAAAAATCGGTGTGCGTGAGCCACAATCATCACAGATTAAATAACTCATATTTTCGACAATGCCGAGGACAGGAACACCTACCTGACGAAACATATGTATGTTGCGGCGTACATCTGAAATGGCCACCTGTTGGGGAGTCGTCACCAGAATAACCCCACAAATTGGGCTTTCTTGCACAATTGTAATTTGGGCATCTCCTGTTCCTGGCGGCAAATCAATCAATAAATAATCCAATTCGCCCCATTCTACATCTTGCAAAAATTGAGTTATAATTTTGTGCAATACAGGTCCTCGCCACGCTAAATGACGATTCGGTTCTGCTAGTAAACCCACTGATACAAGTTTGATTCCCTGAGCTTCTAGCGGTAAAAATTTATCACCTGTGGGTGTATTAATAACTTCCATATCTGATTGTCCTAAACCCAACATTTGCGGAATATTAGGACCGTAGACATCGGGAGTATCCCAATTTGGCAAAAACATATTATTCGCGAGTCGCTCTGGCGAATAAAAGGGG
>JAQYWP010000904.1 GCA_029379285.1 Rhizonema sp. PD38 | reverse complement strand
CGGTAGCGAGGAACGAGCGTCGGAACGAGCGTCAACCCGGAGGGTTTAAAAGGCACTCATAAAGAAAAAGAAAAAACGGTTTCAAGCCCCCAAATCGATGGAAAACAAAAATATATTTTTTTAAGGGGACACATAGTGCGAGAAAAAAAGGTGAACGTAAGATCCACGCCAGTTGCTTTCCGACGCAATGCGACAGGAACGCACTGGCTCCCTAATTTTAATTATGGGGATTCTCTTTTTACTTTTTACTTTTTAAGGTTATCTATCTTCCAAGCTGAGTTAGCAACTGCCGAATGACTGTCGCATCTCGAGCATTGGGAACTTTTACTAGATAAGTTTCTAAGTCGTTTGCAGCTTGAGAAAAGCGACCAAGTTGGTAACAGACAATACCTCGATCACGCAATTCTAACTCCGCATTGGGAAACAGCAGTAAAATTCGTTCAATTGCTGCTAGTGTTTTCTCTAATTTTTGTCGTTGAAGGTATTTACTCTTCAGATTAGTTAGCATCCGTGCCAAAAATTGTCGATGAGTCACTGTTGCTAAAAATTCTGGTTGTAGCGTCACTGGTTGCTGATAAATTTGAATAAGCTTTTCCTGGCAATCTTGTGCAAACAAGATCTCGCCACGATTGAAGGCGTCAACAAAAATATCCATTTCCTCAATGTCAGGGCGGATCAAGAAATGTCCTGGCATTCCCACTCCCACCATCGGAAAATTAATCCGACGAGCAATTTCCAGGTAAATCAGCGATAGGGTAATGGGAATCCCCAATCGGCGATCAATCACTTCATTCAAAAAGCTGTTGCGAGGATCATCGTATCCTTTCTGATTGCCAGCAAACCCTAAGTCATCGAACAGATACCGATTGAGAGTCTGGATAACACGCAGAGGATACCGATGTGATGGCAAGCGTTCTTCAGCTTCCACTGCCATTGTTTCCAAGGCGTTCAGGTATTCATCTGGATCTAAGTCGGGATATTCTTCTTGTGCAATGTACAAAGCCGCCTTTGCTAGATCGATACACTCATCAGGCTGCTGGATCTCTTGGTGAAAAAGTTGCCGTGCTGACGAGAAATTCATAAGCTATTGGTGAGTGCAGAGTTTATCAAAAAAGTCAAGTCATTTTTCACCCAAACGGGTGTTTATCTGTTTGCGAAATCGCGTAGATCCTAAGTGTAGAACATATTTAGTTAAACGGCATAGAACTGCTCTCTTTGTACTCTTGCAAGGAGGGCACTTTTTTATGGTAAGGAGACACAAGTCAGGAATAGTCGTTTTTTGTTGTGGGTTCGCACATAAAGTCAAATTTTTACAACGAAGTTATAGGGGTTTCACACGAGGCAATTCCCGCATAAAGTGAATTTGGGGGTTTAATGAGAGCTTCGTCGCCCATAACTTAAAATTATACCTCTAATGGAGGAAGTTAGCTGTAAAGCAACAAGCTAAAGACAGCTATCCCAGTAGAAGCAATCGAAGAGGCGAGTGCGTGAACGCCAAATCAGTGTTCGCTCTCGCGCAGAGCGTTTTCAGTCTGTTGCCGAAGCCGGATTTCGGCTTGCAGCGCCTTATTGAAGGTTGCCTGTTGGGCAGCGCGGTCTTGCAACGCCAATTCTCGTTGCCGTAAATCAACAACTTCAACCTGAAAAGCCGCATTCTCCTGCTCTAGTTGAGCCATGCGCTCTTGTAATTGCTGCAACTCATTCGGCTGCATTTGCATATTGACCTTTTGCCCTTACCCCGCTCGATTATGTTTTCGCCTAGAATCGCAAACTTTGTCCTTATTAAGACTGCTTATATCATGCTTTACATTGTATAGACTTTTACAATAAATCTTTAAACTAGAGTATAGCATAATCCATGCTACACAAAAAATGAATAATCCTGTACCAAACGTGGTATGCGTAGCATGAAGCCATTTGAAGCTAAAGTACAAATCCCAGTACCGACTCTTGAAGTGCTATACGCGTAGTGTCTATTTATGTTGTAAGACCGCAGATATCAATCAACTACTTACAATAGGGTAAATTTTCAACGCTACTATTGGTAAGACGCTCTCATTTGATTCAAAATTTTTAACATTTCCGACCTACTAGCAGGTTGAAGTGAGTAGCTCAAATCAACAAACTGTAATTTTGGTTGGTGGTTTCACAGGGAAGAGACAAACATATTTGAGTCGCCTGCGTAAAGCAGAGGATACTACAGATGTGGTAGCCTTTTAAGTAAGTGATCAAGCTTGTTGGATCACTGGAAATAATATTTCCGTGGATAGTAGTTTGGCTTGATTTGTAGCTTTCTTACTTAAAGATAAAGTCTATGGAAACCGCAGATGTAATTGTAATTGGGAGCGGTCAAGGTGGTGTTCCTTTAGCTGCTGATTTCGCAAAGGAAGGGCGTAACGTCATTTTGTTTGAACGGGATGCTTTAGGTGGGAGTTGTATCAATTACGGCTGCACCCCCTCTAAGGCATTTTTAGCAGCAGCCCATTCAGCAGGGCGATCTCGCAAAGCCAAGAATTTAGGCATCCACGTACAGGTAGAGGTTGACTTCCCGGCTGTCATGGAACGAGTGCGCGGGATTCGCCACAACTTTAATCAAGGTGTCACAAAGCGTTTGGATCGTGCAGGTGTGAAAGTTGTGTGTGCCGAAGCCTCATTTAGTGGCGATCGCACAATTACGGGCGGTGAGGTTACGGTTCAGGCTCCCTTGGTTGTGATTAATACTGGTACATCGTCATTGATTCCTGACATTCCCGGTTTATCAGGGACACCTTATCTTACTAACCGTAACTTCTTTGATTTGCAAGAATTGCCCAAACGTCTGCTGGTTGTGGGAGGTGGGTATATTGCACTGGAATTGGGACAGGGGGCTGCCCGTTTGGGAATGCAAACTCAGATAATTGTGCGGGGCGATCGCATCTTGAGTCTTGAAGAGTCGGATGTGAGTGACACTCTGCTTGAAGCATTCCAGCAAGACGGTATTCAACTTCATTTTCACGTTAACGTTGAGCAGGTAATACACGAAGGTGGGATCTTCACCGTTAAACTGAGCAATGGTCAAGAACTCCAAGGTGAAGCCTTACTAATTGCCACCGGACGCAAACCTAACACCAGTAATCTTAACTGTGCTGCCACTGGTGTTGAGTTAGATCAACATGGCTACGTCAAAATTAATGAGCAGTTTCAAACAACAAATCCTGGAGTCTACGCCATTGGCGATGTAGCCAAACAACCAGCATTTACGCATGTGTCTTGGGAAGACTATCGACGCCTCAAGGCAATTTTGTGCGGCGAAAACCGGACTCGTAACGACCGGGTACTTGGTTATGCCGTTTATACAGAACCCCAAGTCGGACGAGTCGGAATGACTTTGGAGCAAGCCCTAGAGAAGAGAATTAATGCCCGTTGTGTTATCCTACCTATGAGTTCTATTGCCCGCGCTATTGAATGGGGGCACGACCTTGGCTTTTACCGCTTGGTAGTTGACCAAGATACTGATAAGATTTTGGGAGCAACACTTGTAGGTTACGAAACTGCTGAGATCGTACAGGTGTTTTTGTCCTTAATGGAAGCTGGAGCTACGTGGCAATTATTAGAGCAGTCCGTTCATATCCATCCTACTTATGGTGAAGCTTTACCAAGTTTGGCAAGGTTGCTGATTGGGCAAGATCTGCCAAACTGTCCCAATATATGAGTATCTTTCTCAAAGTCCAAATCACCCTTTTCTCTCAGATAAAGTTTAAAGTTGGCAAAAGTTCAATAATGTGCCAGAGCAATTCCTGTAGCTCCAGCACCAAAGATGCAAACGTCAGTTTCAACATATAGCAATGATAAATTATTTGTAAGAAATAAGATCCCCTATTTCTCTAAGAAGTAGGGATTATGATATTTGCAATTATTATAATTCTAGTTTCGCAGAAGTTACAGAATGGCGACAATTTACGCCTTATATCATGTCCGGTAGATTAACCTTAAATATTAGAAGAACCCCACCCCGCTCCTC
>JAQYWP010000903.1 GCA_029379285.1 Rhizonema sp. PD38 | reverse complement strand
TATTAATAGTTGAGAAAAATATTCCTGGAATTTTTTTGTACTTAACATATAACTTTATGACCCTTTCAATTTCTACTGAACCCCTTCCCTTACAACTGCACCCTGATGGTGTGGTACGAGTGAATGGGACACGAGTAACACTAGATACAGTGGTAGCTGTTTTCAATCAAGGGGCGACTGCTGAGGAAATTGTGTTTCAATACCCATCTTTGCAGCTAGCTGATGTATATGCTACAATAGGTTACTATTTACGGCATCGGCAGGATGTTGAGGAATATTTACAGCAAAGACAACAATACTCAAGTGAAGTCCGTAAGTTAAATGAGGCGAAGTTTGATCCTCAAAGTGTACGCGATGACCTATTGTCTCGTCGAAAGCAGCCCTAAATTTCGATGTATATTTCTGATCGCGAGTTGATAATTGTGCCTCGCCTCCGCAAATTCCCACAATTCTTGCGCTACAATTCCCAATTCGTGGTAAGTTTTAGCATTTGAATAGCGATCGCCAAATTCAATTTTGATTTCTGATCGCCAGTTGATAATTGCGCCAAGCCTCCTCAAATTCCCGTATGTCTTGCGCCAGCCATCCCAACTGGTTGTATGTAGTCCCACTACAAAGTTGCTTCGTCCTTTCTTCTATCGCATTCAACCTTTGATAAAATTCTAGAGTCTTCTGATATGATTGTTTTGCTAGTTGATATTGCTTAGTCTCCAAGTAATTATTAGCAAGTCCATCGAGAGGTTGACCAAATTTTGCTTCACCACTACAAGCTAGATGTTTTTTATAGTTGGTAAGAACTAGAATTTTCAAATGCTTTCACCTTATCATACAAACTGGCAGCGGTTTCAGTTGCAAAGAGTTGTTCTTTAAGTTTGAGGTAATCGGACTCACTCTTACCACAAGCTGCCCAAAATCGTAATACTTTTGATGGTTCTAAATGTGTCATTAAAACTTGCATGGCTTCAGTTAAAATCTGCTGTTCGTTAAGGACTTTGATTGTCATCTTCTATCTCCAAAATAAAATCGGTTGGGTTCATGACTTTAAGTGTTAGTCCTTGAGCGCGATTGATTAGTCGCTTATCACAAGTTATGAAATAATCACTATTAGATACTTCCGCACAAGCAACATGAAGCGCATCCATTGCTTTAAGACCAAGCTGTTCTAGTTGTCCAGTCCTGATCCTAATCGCTGAGTTGAGCATCTGTTTCACAACAGCCATTTGTAAGTACCGCTCCATTGTTTGCTGTTGGAGAGGATTTGGATTGCGGCTGTTTTCATATAAGAAGAGAACTGAGGAATTTACGATTTCAATTAACTTGGCTTCGACCATTTGCAGTATTAAAATGACTGCTTGCGTTTCTAAATATATTTTTGGCTGTGTTTGGTCATCAAAGGGACGATTGTAAATACTTGTGTCTAGATAAACAAGAGTCATGTCTTATTTTAACTATGTTGGTGAGCCTTATGTGAGCCCTCAGTGTGATACAAATAATTACGACTACACAGTGCAGAGCCTTTATCCCTTCACAATCAAACCTTCCATCGCGTGTTGTAAGTTCTTCGTTAAGTCAGCAACAGCTTGTTTAGCACCTTGGCGATTCGCTTTATAATTTGGGTAAAGTTCAGAAACAGATAGAGGTTCACCTACAGTTAGGTGTGCTCGTTGTTTACCGAGAGTGGGACGATGGAAGGGATTACTTCCTTTAATACGAGTTACTGTATCCCATATTAATAAAGTTGTTTCAGCAAAGCGTTCCGCTGTTGGGTTTTCTCGGATATAAGTACCTGTAACTGCAACAAAACTTTCTACCAGTCGCATATGCCACATCCGTAAATTTGCTTCCATAGCGATGCGATCGCCTAAAGCGTGTTCCAAAGGCGACAGTGCTTTGACATTCTTAAATTCTTCTCTAAAAATATAATTCCAGCCTGCCTGCTCTACTCGGCGACAGCGATCATTTAAATTTCCCTTGGGCTGCAAGTCAAAATACTCTTCTGCGACTTGTAACACAACATTCAACAAAGCCCGGAGACGCAGCGCTAACACTTCATTAAGATCTTTTTCTTGCCCCTCTGGATTCTGAACTTGTGGCAATTTTTGATGGTAGAACCGCGTGTAAACCTGTTCCATCAACGATAATAAATGTTCTGCCAAGCTTAATAATCGTGGGTAGAGATCTTGAGGCGTTGGAGTTCCGCTTTCTACAGCTTTGACAGGCAATCCACTCGTTGCTTCCAATTCACTGAGAAGACTCGCTACCGCATTCCAAGGAGCTTCGACATAATTGTATTGAATTCCTACTGGTACAATAAAAACTTGTTCATCTCGTCCGGCTTTGTGCAAATCTTCGGCACACCAAAAGCCTAACTGTACAATACCAGGTTCTAGTGGGTTGACAATCTCTGAATGACCATTGGTTGCTCCTTCTGGTGCTGCTGCCATAGGGAAACGCCCATTTGCAAATAAGTCCCGCGCCGAACGTAATCCCATCCAGTCTGCCTTACCCCGTTGGATTGACGTTCCACCTAAGCGAGAACCAATCCAACCAATGTGAGAGCCAGCCCAAAGAGGAATTCCGCGATCGTAGATAAAATGGGCATGAATCGGATGCTGTAATGAGACACCTTTATGCTGTGCAACACGAGGCAGAATATGAGAAAGCAAATAAGTAAGACAAAGTGGATCATCTACCTTGGGATGGCGAAATGCTATTAAAAAGCGAATTTTGCCTTCCTGAAACTGGCGGTACAAATCTACCATTATCTCGACATTGTCTGCTTCTATTTGGCTAATTGCCGTTTTCCAACGTATCCAACTCGGAAGCACTAATTGGAAAACATTGAGAAATAGGGGGTTAAGTGCTGGAGGGATAAACTCCAGGGGTGGTTGTGCTTGATAGATGATATCGGGCAAAGTGATTTTCTGCTCCATACTTACTAGACATCATGCGACATCCAGAAACATTTCCTGCTTCAACCAAGACAGTCGGCTCCTGTCGTTGAATGCACATTTTCGACTTTAACCGATTTATGGGAGGCAGGAGACGGGAGACAGGAATTAAGAATTTTTGACTTGTACTATTGACAATTCGCCACTCCCAGTAAATATATGGAATTCTTGACAATTCTCGTATCTGGTTTGCTGGGGTTGCTTTCCCCAGTTGGACTCGTGGTTGATCGCACTGCGCTTCATGCCATCCGTTCGCAGTTTGCTACATTTGAACAATTGCAAGTCCGAATTGATAATACTCCCAGTTATCAGTTGCTGCAAGGCAAGGTAGAACGAGTACGTGTTGCAGGACGTTCTTTGCAATTGAAGAAGCAAGATGTCCACATTACAGTTTTAGAATTAGATACCGATACAATTGAATTAGTTTCGCCGATTAAACAACGACGAATCAAACTTAAACGACCTTTACAGGCTGGTGTGCGTTTGGTTTTAACACAGCAAGATGTTAACAAACTTTTACATTTACCACAATCAATCGCGAGGTTGCAACATCTAAAAATACACTCACTTGGTTTTGATACAGGAAATATTTCCATCTATAATTTTATTAATCCAAATGTAATATTTTTGGCAAATAATCGTCTGGTTTTCCAAGTAGAATTACAGAATAAAGATAAGAGCAAGCCTTTATTAATTAAGATAGAATCAGGAGTGGCTCTAGTTAATGGCAGTCAGATCAAGCTAGTTGACCCAAATGCCAAAGTAAATGGGGAAGAGGTTCCACCTCGATTTCTCAATGTAATTGTTGATAACATTAACAAACAATTAAATTTACGTAATTTGGAAGGGGAGGGTTTACAAATGCGAATTTTAAAATTGAAAACGCAACCAACACAATTAGAAATTGCAGCATTTTTAAGAATAGAGCCATCCTCAAAGTTTTTACAAAAGTATTCAGATGCCAGCCCTTCCGGCTGAAAGCTTACCTTTTAGAAACTATAGGCTCTTTCGGATCGTCGTTAACCAGGCTTCTACTATACATACAATACTATC
>JAQYWP010000902.1 GCA_029379285.1 Rhizonema sp. PD38 | reverse complement strand
ATCAAACGGGCTTTTTAGTCTCAGTATGTTTTCAAAAATCTTTGGAGGAGTCCTATATGAAAGCGATTAACCATTAGCCATTAGCCCTTAACTAAACATTGATTAATTCAGCAGTACGTTGGGGTTTTTGCCCAATCTCAACAATATATCAGCAGTATTGTGAACCCCAAATTCAGCAGCTAGGTGTGCTCCAAGGGTACCGTGCATGTACATGAGGAGCATAATGAATAGCCCGGAAAGTAAATAGCTCCACTGCACTTGTTGACCGTCATCTTTACGCCAAACGTAGCGCTGAAATCCCCTCCAAATAGTCATCCCAACAATCAGTGCTAGAAGAAGAACACCACCCACACCATGCCAAAGCATTGTTTCCATCGCTTGTAGTCCCCAAGCGCTCTTGCCAGTGGATGGTTCTGCTAGCATCATTTCGTAAAAACCTACTGCCACCGTAAAAAATGTGATGATTGCTGAACCGAGAATATTGTACCAGCCAACATCAAAGAAGTTAGAACGAGTGGCAGAAATTGCGAAATGCTTGAAGATTGGTTTTTGTACAGAAAACAGCGAACCTACAATATCAAATGCAATACCAAGTATGAACAAACCCAGAGTGAGATGCACTAGATTGGGGTGAATGGGTATAGTGTAGGGTAACCCATTTGTTCCAAGGTGAGTTTTTAGTTGGTCAATAACTTCAGGGTTCATTGCAACAACCCCTCCTTCATCGCTTCAATAACTGGTACAGTGTGTAACCCATAAACCCAAACCAGTTTATCTCCGAAATACACTTGTATGCCAACCAAAACAGTTAAAAGTAGACCTGCGGCTAGGTAGTAAATTGATATCTTTTGTGGAGTCCGATAACGAATCACATAGCGCCAAGCCGTAAGAGATGCCAAAATTGCTGAGAGTGTCCAACCAAGGAGTGTATGTAAATTGAGCACTGGTTGAGCCGCATCATATGGTTCTGCCAAACCTGCTTCAAATTGACCAAACACGATGGCGATGAATATAGATACTGTGGCGAAAAGCATATTCCACCAACTCACCTCAAAAAGACGGTGGTTACTCGTAAAGTATCCTATGACATCACACACGAAGGCAAATACTACCATCGCAATTACAAAATGGACAACGATGGGATGTACCGTATCTGAATATGGTAAATTGTGGTTATTCAGAGAGGTAAGATAGTCAAACATGCTATTCTACTCATTATGTGATTAATAGTTAATAACCAACAATTGACTGGTAACTCCTAACACTTATAACAGTCCTATTTGATTTGTAAGAGGAAAAAACCTTTCCTGAGCCGAGGACACCAAGAAAAAGCTGAAAAATCTCACAAATGTTTTAGGAAGGTTATACTTTATTTCCACACAAAAAACACAAGGGAGATTAGTAGGGCAAAATCAGTTCCTTATGTTGTAGCGGCAGCGGTAGACATGAGTTCAAGCTCGCAAGTGGCTCGTACTTTTGATTTCCCATATTTCAAGAATATCATATATCAGACCAATAAACTGGCGATTGCAAGTAAATTTGCCGATAGTATTTTTGGTTACAATTCATCCGACACTATACAAAACATATGTTTTTTCTGAAGTGTAGTAACACTTTTAATAACTAGATGATCACTTTCTTAACTTGAACTCAAAAGTCAAAAGGATGTAAGTTCCTAAATTCATTTAATTACAATGGATAAATGTATTTAAATATACGTAATTTAAAAGATATTAAGTCATTCTTTTAAGCCTCTAAATTTATGTATATGAATTCTGAATTCTGACTTTTTAATTTCCCAAAAGGTGCGTGAACATCTTGTATCTATAATTAAAAATGACAAGTAAGTTAAATAGTTTATCACTATACATATCCATAAATGATGTATGGACGAATAACTGTTTGCCCATACTAAGGATTTCACCAAATGCATAATGAATTTTAACTTTATATATATTTAATTCTTTCTTATTTTAAGCAATTTTGAAGGTGGTAGCAGCAACATTATTCAGTACCTATATAAATGTATGAAAATTAATAATGTTTCCTCCGTGAATTAGCGATAAGGGGCTAACCGAACTATACAGAGGAGTAGCAAGGGAAGAAGAAGGAAAATTCTTGATATTAAAGCGCATCCCCTACTTCCATCTTTCTACTCCCTATCCAGATTTGGGGTTATCTAGAGCTATTTACGACGGTTTTCATCTTAGATGCTGTAGTTGATAAAACATTTATAGCCTGAAGAATTTCGTCTAAGGCTTTGTTATTTAGACTATCATCAGTAGTGGTTTCAGATAAGTAAGTTTCTACGAAAATCTCAACTCTGTTAATGATGATTTTGCTTTGTGAACGTAGTTTGTTGAGGTCCTTAGTAGACAAACCTTCCATCATTTTTTTATCCTCTCAATTTTACGGTTGGACTCGATATCTTTAGTCAGTAATTCTCCTCCAAGAGATGATTCTCGCATCTCACTTTCAAAGAGCGTAAGGCAAAGAACAGAAGGTATAAAAAAAAATTTCAAAACCTCTGTTCTTTATTCTGCCAAACCGAGGGAGGTGACAATTACTAGTGCAGCGTGGTAAAATTAACTAGACAGTTTCGATATCTATTCTTCTCTTCTGTCTTTCGTCTTTGACTACGCTACTTGAGACATATTACAGTAACTTGAAGCCGAAATTGTTCAATGTTTCACGCAAGTCCTTACATCCTTTTAAATAATCTAGAGTGGCAATACGCTCTGCAGATTTTTCAGACCAATCACTAGTAGCACTGACATTGTGTTTGGAATTGAATTCTTTCATGATATCGTCGTAATGAGCGATCGCCTCAGCTTGTCGCGATAATTTATAGGTTTCCCGGTGCAGTACAGCCGACTGGGGCAACCGTGGCTTAATCGCCGCTTCGCTCTCGGAATTTGGATAACCCACAGACAACCCAAATATAGGAAAGACAAAAGGTGGCAAATTTAATAGTGTTGCTACCTCTTGCGTGTTTTTGCGTATTGCGCCAACATATACAGTTCCCAAACCAATAGATTCTGCAGCTATAGCTGCATTTTGTGCTGCTACAGAAGCATCGACGACTCCTTTAATCAAGAGTTCTAAGTAATCAAGCGCAACATGAGGTAGTCCTCTCTTCTCAGCAATATAAGCTAGACGACCTAAATCTGCTAACCAAACCAAAAATACAGGAGCTTGGTTCATGAATACTTGGTTATTCGCCAGCCTGCACAATTCGGCTTTGCGCTCTTGATCTTCAACCGCTACCACACTCCAGGTTTGCATATTGGCTGAACTGGCAGCAGATTGAGCAGCAGCAACCAACCACTCTAGAGTTCCTGGCGCTAGAGGTTTAGATAAATAAGAGCGCACTGAACGGTGAGATAGTAGTGTCTCTAAAGAGTCATTCCAGTCAATGTCCCAATTGAAAGGAATCTCCCCATAGCGCGATTGCAGTAATTCTGTAGGATTAGTCTTAGTCATAGTCATAGTTAACTTTTCAACTCCATGCTTTTTTACAGTTTCAGAGGAAGTATCAACATCCCCGTTGCGATTTTATTTAGGTGCAAGACAACTTGTATCAGTAACAATTTTTCACCACGACTCAAAATAGGTCGAGATCAGGCTCTCTAGAATCCGACTGCTTACCCTGCTGTGTTAGTAATTTTGGTTGGAGACTACGCAATAGAGAGCGCAGCACATCAGTCTTAGTGCGTTGAGACTGCTGGCAGTACTGCTCCAACAAATGCAGCTCTTCTGGAGAGGATTGAAAGGTGATCCATCCTTGCTGTTTTCTCGGCATGATTAATTACCAAGTAGTTTGGTAAAAAGCCAGCCAAAGTTGGTAGATTCGGATTTGCCAAACTGAGACAGAATTGTCATACTTTCCTAACCAACTTCACTTCACTTTTGATTCACATTTTTTGTAGTCAATCTGACTGTAATGTACTTACCTTTTCATAGGTAAAATCACAATTTCAGAAGGCAGAAGGCAGGAGGCAGAG
>JAQYWP010000901.1 GCA_029379285.1 Rhizonema sp. PD38 | reverse complement strand
CCTTGATAGTATTGATTTTGCAAGCCATTACTCCACTTTTATTGCCAAAGAGTTGGCAGGTTATGTCCTCTAGCAAATAGCATTTTAGGATTCAAAGATCCTTACGAGGGAATTCTTACATTGGCGACCTTGCTTAACACAGTGTTGATACGAGTTCTTCTGTCGCTTGCTTTACGACTTTCAAAGGAAGCCTATAAGTAGATACGGACGAAAACTGAGGTTTGGTTCGCTCCAAAATATTGACTGTCTTGAATCGTTTTCCAATGTAGCGTGTTTTTTGACGGTCATTGACTCGCCAGTAGGCATACCAGTAAGGACCGTGAATTGGAGCGTCTGTACACTTGCATCCTTCCTTGCCGCACTTGACTCGTTCCAATTGATAAGTAACACCCTCGATGTGCCGCACTTCCTGAACTACACGATGAGCTTTGACGACGGTAGGCTGATGCTGAGGCTTTAAAGCTTGCAGTTGCTCGATCAGGGTTTCTAGGTCACAGTGGAGCAGTTGTGCTTGCTCTAAGTTGAGTTTTAAGATCGCAGATCGAAGATCCTCAATAGGTTGACAGTGGGACATGATTCTTATGTACGCTCATCGGTTCTTAGGTACGTTCCACCATATCAGCGGTCACAAATAGCGAATTGTGACTCTATTGGATCATTATGATCAGAGTGATCGGACATGGTCACGCAATCCAAAAGCTTTACGGTGTGAAAGGTTCAAGAAATTTGAAGTGACTTCTTTCACGAATGAGGGGTATATCTTCCCCGATTGAGAGGGGTTTTTGTCTACAGTGGGGGGATTTTCCAGAGCGATCGCTTCCACAGAAAATTGTGACCATTTCCCCGAAACTGGGGAATCTGTGACCGAGATTGTGTGACCGATTCCCTCAAATAGAAGCATGTTTTCGTTCATTGTGACTAAGATCTTGTGACCGTTTCCTTGAAATAAGAGGATTTGTGATCGAGACTGTACATTAATTTGAAATCTAAAATTAGCTTTCATGATTGTGACTATTTCCCCTAAATGGAGACAAATTTCCGTTGATTGTGACTAATTCCCCTAGATAGAGGTACTTTTGGGTGAATGTGACTGCGAAAATGTGACGATTTCTCTGAGTGAGGGGGAATTGTGACTAAAGGAGCAGCATGGCAATCACTAGCGCTGTATGCCATGCTGCTCAAACACTGTAGGTAAACCATCAAATGAAAAAAGGGTGTGCATTTGTGATTTGGAAAACACAAATTTTGGCATTTGATGTAAGATCGCGGCATTCTCCTTTCTTCGCAGATCAAGAAAGATGTGTGACGCTTGGGAGTGAAATTGTCTTCGTGTCACCGTCTGTCGGTATCCCCGAATCCCTCTCAATTGCTATGACATTCAATTACTCGAACACAACTCAAACGCAACGTGAGATGAAATCAGCAGAGATTTCTACAGTTAATGTTGAAGTTGTGACTGATAAGCCAGAAAGTGCAACAGACAGTCAAACACAAAAGTTGCGTCAGTCGCAACGGAGTAAATCGACGAAATCAGTATCGAAAAGAACGCGAAAACGACCGGAGACAAGCCCAGACTTGTTTTCCGATAGCATGACGGACTACGCGGCATCAAATCGACTGATTTGGGAAGGCGCAAACATTCTCACGCAAGGAAGTGACTTGCCTTGGTTGACTTCTGAAGAGGGAGAAGCTTACTATAAAAGTCTAGTTGCGAAGGGGAAAGGCTATATTTCTTTTTGGCTTTCCGACGATCTGTATGCAAAAGATCCATCGGTGTTAGAACGAGATCTGGCGATCGCGCTAATCGAGCAATTTGATTTGCGGGCAACGTGTTTACATCTAATTTATGCCGCACATGCAACGCAATTAAATCGACCTTGGGAACAATCGTTTACAATTAGCGATACTCAGCTTGAGCAATATTTGGGGCTGAATAAGAACAAAAAGTTGAACAAGCAGCAAAAGCTTCAACTCATGCTCGATTTGGCAAAACAACCGTGTCATTTGCTGGTATATGTATCGTGGCCCGAACAAGGTCGAATTCCCACCTTTAGCGTCAGTCGCACTTGGTTGTGGGAAATTGCAGAACCTATTTTGCATTTCCAAGAATGTGTTGCGAACGATGAGGGAGAAGTTGCTGGTGAAAAGCAGCAACTGGTTGGGTTTACTCTCAATATTCGCTGTGGGGCTTGGGCAAAGTATTTTCTCAATGAAGAGATGCGGGCTCAGAAGCAGGCTTACTACGAATATTGCATCCTATCTAAAACCTTGATTCAGGACATCATGGCAACGTACCATCATTACGAAGGTGCGGCGCGATTAATGACATGGCTTCTGTTTAAGACGAAGATCAACCGAAATAGTCCACTGATAGCAGAATCTCTGTTAAGAATTGCATTTGGTGAACCTGCATTACAGGTGGCGAAAACTGACTCAAAAGCGCGGGCGAAACTCGTTGAATCATGGGTTAAAACCGTCAAAGCTTTATTGAGTCGAGGTTGGCAAATTACCCCCGATCCAACCACTTACCCGATGGAATATTGGGTAGATGCTGGCGAATCGAGTTTGTTTGACCAAATTCCGGACGATCCAGAGCTTGCAGTCGAGTTTTGGGCAAACGATGCCACTGCAGCCGAAGGAGAGCGATTAACGGATAAAACTAGGCGCATTCATGGCAAATTTAATCGTCTGTTGTCGGCACGATTGTGGATTCAACCACCAGAAGCGATCGCTAATCGATTGAATGAAATAGACGAGTCGCGCAGACGGTACCACCGGGAAATTGAACAGAAAAAAGGGTTAGTCATAGCACCTGTACCAGCACATTTATCTGCTGCGATCGCCAAACCAATGCTTCAAAAAATTGACTCCGGCGAGCAGTTGAAACAAATGCGAATTGCCAAAGGGCTTAGTCAGAGCGGACTTGCCAGTAAAATTGGTCGTAGTGCAAGCTGGGTCAAAATGGTGGAAACTGGAAAGCGCAACATTCAACCGCAAGACCACGCCATTCTGCTATCTGTCCTATCTTAAAAAGAATAAAGTCAATCTACTTGACAAATTCGCTCTTATTGATTTTCTTATGTACAGAAAGATATTTTGCCTTGTACATAAGAAAATCTGCTGTCTAATCTTGGCAAATTTTTACTTTTTATCTCCAAATATTGTGAATTTTTATGAGTCAGAATAATTCTTGGTCTAATATGTTTTACTAATTCTCTTCTGCTATTGCTGGTGGTACTTTCTTCCACATTATCTTCCACATTACTAGTTCTCTGCCGCTTGGAAAATCTCTTGTGCATCAATCAGCACACTAGTCTTAGTTTTTACAATCAATTTGCCAAACGGGTCTTGTATTCTTAGCAACCGGGGATGGAAAGTCGCGCAGTTAAACACCACGTACAGCCAGTACCGTTCCCGTAAGTTACAAGCCGCCACCCACTCCTTCTCGGTTAATTCCACGTTGCCAATTCCAGCACGTCCTTTAACTTCTATTGAAATCAAAAAATTTCTTATGTACATTGGTGGCGATATTCTCTAGTGAAAGCAGCAAGTATCCGCTACCAATAGCAATTACCATATAGCTAGATTATGAGGTCTTGCAGAGGAGCAGCGCAATGAATGATCGGGAGTTGGAAGTTCTCCTGAACGACTTAGAATCGGATCGCGTGGAACGTAAGGCTTCAATTTCTGATAAAGGAAAGCTTTGTGAGGCTATTTGTGCCTTTGCCAATGACTTACCAAACCACCAAAAACCAGGAGTCTTATTTATTGGCATAAATGATAATGGTAGTTGTGCCAACCTTGCTATCGACGATAAGCTGTTGCTGACGCTTTCAAGTATGCGATCCGATGGGAACATTTTGCCTTTTCCCACAATAATTGTTCAAAAGCGAACTATTTGCGGATGTGAACTGGCAGCTGTGATTGTAGAACCATCAGACGCTCCACCTGTACGTTTCAATGGTCGTGTGTGGATTCGTGTTGGTCCTCGCAGAGCAACTGCTACAGC